>NZ_KK211102.1:0-81893 GCF_000620305.1 Desulfitibacter alkalitolerans DSM 16504
ATTCATTTACATTCCACCCTGGTTAAATTAATACGCTACGGTTATAAATGCACTTGTATTAAGAGAATTAGAAGCCTTTTCTGTCGAAAAGCTGTATAACATAAATGCTTTGAAGAATGATTTATGCAATATTCCAAAACCCAAGTCTGGTTAACCCCATTTTTCTAGGATTTTAACCGTTCTGTCGCTCTATGGGGAAAATCTCAATATCGGAGGTCGACAGAAAATATCCTATTAAAAGAAATTGGACGTCTTATCATCCTCCTTCCCCCAAAACTCTTTCTGAAGCCAACGTTCCTCTCTGCTTTTGAATAGTAACACCGAGTCTTTATCCTGTCGAATATTCGGTTTTAATTCTAATTCCAGTTTTTTCAACAATGCCGGGGTAATGTCCCCTTCAAAAACAGATTTTTGTACATGAGTTAAATATTTTTTGCAGATTTTAAAAATTCTTCTGGAAGCTCTGGCTCCTCCTTCATCCATCTCAATATCATAAACCAAAATAATGTACATGATTACCACCAGATTGTAAACCCTTCATATTTTTTATCCCCCATTAAATGCTTTATAAGTTTATAGCACTCCAGCCGTATTAAATACCGGTAAGATACGTTTTTATTCAAACCCTTATGCCTGATGGTTCGTTTTAAATCCTCATCATAAGCTTCCAACAGCCGCTTGCGCCCTACCTCTTTTAGATAACAAAAGTTAGATTCTCGTTCAAAATTCTTTTCTGTTAACATTTTCTTGTTCAACATGGAAAATATCAGTCGATCGGCAATCAAGGGCTTAAATACTTCCGAAATATCTAGGCAAAGGGAAAAACGCCGATCTCCGGCACTATGAAGATAGCTTATTGCAGGATGCAGCTGGGTTTTATATATCTCAGTCAAACAGGTAATATAAACAAGAGAATTTACAAAAGAAATTAGTGCATTCACCATATTATCCGGAGGACGCTTGACCCTTTTTTCAAAATCAACTTCTTGATTTATGATCTCCTTCCATCCACTATAATAAGCACGGCGAACATTCCCCTCCAACCCCATCAACTCATTAACATCCTTTGTTTGGTCAATCAGACGCCTTAAAGACTTGATCTCCGCTATGCAAGGCTCCAGTTCACGATTGCGCTCATTGTAATAACGCAGGTTTCGTAAAATATTATGACTTGCCGCTTCAATAAAAGCTTTGGCAATTTCCAGCCGCTTAACGGGATCAGTGTAGTGTTGAACTTGTTCAATCAATAATTTGCCGGATACATTTTCTTCTTTTGGATAAAAGCTCCCTGTATAAAAACCATAGTAATTAAAGAAATGAATAGGTATAGATAACTGGCCGGCATAATTCAGACATTTAGTATTAAGCCCCACTTCCCCAAACAAATATATATCCCGCGTCATCTCTACTTTAATATCCTTGAATCTGCCATCAGGAGCAACCACTCTCAAAACGTTGTCTTTCCTCTGCAGTTCACCGTTTGAGAACAGATAAAAACTTTCCGCCATATTAACCTCCATTCCGCCGCTACCGCTGGCGACACAAATAATAAAGAAAAATATTGGGTTCCTGTCTGCAATCTTTTGGAAGATACCATCCGTATTACTGTCGTTAGCCCTAAATGGGTGAAGACTTTAAAATTACGTAACTAGTTCAATTGCTGAACTGGACCAAAAAGTTGATAAGTTGATTAAACCTTATGAAGGTGCAATAAACCTTCTCAATACCATTCCCGAAGTTAAAAGAGCTTCTACAATCACCATCATCTCCGAGATTGGCACAGATATGTCTAATTTGACAACTCCAAACGTTTATGCTGCTACTGACATTTCCGTGGCTAAAACTAAAGCTTGATTTTTTAGGTCTTTAAGGGCCTTAGTTTAGTGCGCCCTTTTATAACTTATCTGCGTTATTTTTTACACTAGTCTCTCCTCACACATAACAGTACTCGTAATAAGCACAGCTTTTACATATTTTAGAGTTTATAAGCGAAGGCATCTTTTCCTGAGACACAATATCTTCTATATTACCTAGGATCTTTTCAATCTTTTCTTTATCTCCATTTTGTAAAACAACTTCCTCTCGTTTTTTTATTTGAGGATAATCCAGAATTCCTTTATTAATATTAATGCCTCTCTGATTGAGGAAATATAAATAATACTTAACCTGCCAGATAGAAGCTTCCTCAATACTCTTGCTTTTTTTCACTTCATGCAGCACTTTCCAATCCTTGATAAAATCCACATTAACAGTTTCATCAATTAGTATATGCTTATGCTCCCTTCCATAAGATGCCTCATCCAGTAGCTTCCCCAGCAAAACCCTTTCACTCTCATTTTCCAATGTAATATGATTAGAAAAACACCACAGTTTTCTATGACAAACAAAATAATAGTAAAACATGGTTCCTGTAATACGCATAATTTACTCCTCTCCCAGTTAACACAAAAAGCCTTATTTTTTTAGAAAGAATTGGAAAAGAAATCCGTTTCATCTGCTTTCTTTTTCATTACAGGTCGGATAATTCCCTCCCGGCTATTATAATCACACTGAGCAATCTGAATCTGCTCATAATCATTGATACGAATGGTTTCAGTTTCTATCTGCAGGTATAAATATTTGGAAATATCTACTGTCTGTTTCGTTATCACTTCCCGTGCCCTTGCCCTTAATTTCCTTGCCTGTTCCCGATCTGTAATACGGTAATCTTTTTGCAGAACTTCTATCGCTTCTCTGATTTCTTCTTTGCGGGATTCATAAACCTTGCGTGGAATAATACTTACAGTATCAATATTACGAAACCTTTTTTCAACCTCTTTTTTATCAATTTCCCAAGGTGTATGGGAATTGATATAATCAATGGTTTCTTTCATGATTAGATAATATTCCGGCAAATTTTCTTTCGTATAGAGCTTTTGGATCATCTCTACTTTTTGGGCTTCCCCAATAATTCCGTCCACTTCTAATAAAGCCGTTTTAGAAAGACGGAAGATTTCTTTGTCGATAAAGGCCCCCACTCCGCTACACCTATTAATAAATACAAAACAGTTATACATGAGATCCAGCAAGTCTCGATTTCGATAGCATCTGCCCATCCGCTGGAATAACCCATTCAGATCAGATAGTTCGGTTAATAGCAAATCAAAGTCAATATCTAAAGAAGCTTCAACGATTTGGGTGGCAATCCAAATACCACTTTCATTACTTCCTTTCTTACCCATTTGTATAATATGCTTTTCCTTTTTAGCCCTGTCCTCTTTGGTAAAGTAGTTATGGAGCAAATATACCCCTGTTTTTTCTCCGTTCTCATCCAGAGAATCATTCATGACCTGTACCTGTTCATTTTCTTCATCCCATTGAAGCTGATGATAAAGCGTTACGGCACTTTGTATGGTGTTGCAAATTACCAGAATTCTCTTACCACCATATTGCCGGCTCAAAGCGGCAATATCTTCGCCGTTGATTTCTCTATCCAGTACTTTAAGGCTATGACGGATTTTCTGATCGGTAAAAACTTGGGGAGGCTCAAAAGGAATATCCTGCTCTTTCAACAAATCAAGAAAAAAAGCAGGCAGGGTAGCTGTCAAAATGGCAAAGCGCCCTCCCATGCGGGTCATATACCGAAGTCCTAACACTAGATAAGCCGTCAACTCAGGAGAATACATCTGTATTTCATCAATAATTACTTTTGAATAGGCCAGAGTAGCCAGTTTGTATTCAAACCCCCGATATAGGAAAACAAAGCTGAAAAGCTGATCCAAAGTGCAGATCGTCAGGGGCAGGGATAACTGTTTAGTCCTGGTATAATAGAGATCTGCAGAGGTCCCTTCACTATCCGTTTCCCTTTTTTCCTCCAATTTTTTCTGTTCCGATTCACTTTCTTCCAGATATTTTGTATATGTATCTGAATGCAGCATTCCCACTTTTTCTTCTTTTGCTTCCAGCACCACATCCTCTACAATTCGCTTATAAATTGCGTTGATGGCACTTTTTAAAGGCAACGTAAAAAAACCTTTGGAATTTCCTAACCACAATAGTCCGGCTTCTGTCTTGCCCATACCTGTTTGAGCAATCACGACCACATTCTTATCCCTGTTCCTTTGCATATAAATCTGCAGGTCATTCCATTTGCTCTGTGGATGTTTTTCCTTCCAACGGTCCATCAAATTACCCATCCCAGCTATTAAAAAATCGTTAGGATGTTCAACCTTAACATTGGCACTTGCCGCATAGTCCAAACGGTTCAAAAGACCTTCCAACATGATAAAACGGAAAAACAAATTTTCATTCTCTTTATCCAGCCGTTCTCCTACGACAAAATAGCGCTGGTTAATTGATTTCGCCACAAATCTAATGGGCAATTTATCATATTGAAAACGTTTAAAGGGTTTTTCTAGACTGGCAAACTCTTTTTCAATATCATCATTAGATAAAGGCATTTTCCGGTCATGATGATAAGCCACGGAATGAAACAAAAGCTTGATCTCGCTTCTTGTCAAGATTTTTTCCTTGTACAACCATTTATCATGAATGAATGCCAAGCTTAAAAGACCATGGGGAATGCCATCAATATAAGGCAGCCTGTTTCGAAGACAGCTCTGAAACTTGGGATACAATTTCCCCAGGTCGTGATAAATACAAGCCAATTTTAATAATATATACAAGGAACCCCAATCCACGAAAAGATTGGGATAAAGTTTTTTTAATAGCTCCAAGTTATCCAGCAGGCAATTGGTATGGGTCTGAATATCCTCTTCCGGGTAGGATTTGGCCAGGGCTTTTTTATCTATACCCATAATTTTTCCTCCTTAAACAAGATAGGCAACAAAGCGGTCTTCATCAATCAGAAAGGCCTCGTCCGACAAAGCAGTGGCGTTGCCGTAAATGACCTCGACCTTATGCCATTTCCGGAATAGTTTGGGATTTTTTTCTGTTCCGTAATTAACCAATTCATAGTTTTTAGGCAGTCTGTACCTTGTCCCTGGCCTTATTCCTGATACATAATGGGTTAACTTAACTTTCTCTTCCCCTTCCTCTTCCAGCAACGCATAAGGAATATAGGCGTAATAATCCTCCGGCATTGTGATTTGATCTTCCAGTTCCGTAAGAGTTAAGGTAACATGCTTTACTTCAGCTATGGTAACAAGATCCTCTCTGCGGCCCAATGACGGATACTCTCTTGGTTTTTCAAAAGCGGCATGAATTTCTTCAATTTTGCTTTGATCGTCAGGGACAATGTGCAACAAAAGTTCCACATCTACTAACAGCTCTGCTGTCGCCACCCCTCTGCCTATCCCATATTCTCCCACACGAAGTTGGTGTCTGTCCTCTTCATATTTCATGGCGTTTTTAAATTCATAGCGAGTATACAGGTCATTTACCTTGGAAAAATATTTTCCCTGCACACTGACCTGCATGGACTGGTATTCCTGATAGCCACATAAGTTATGCACCATTCCGATGACTGTTGAATACGGCGGCAATGGATATGTTTCTTTCAGTTGAAAGCTGTTGGGCCTTTTATAATTTACCAGGTCTTGATAGAGCCGTACTCTAACTGCCTTCATAATAGCGATCTACCTTTTCTTTTAAAATAGCAAAAAATTCAGGCATTGATAGGGCTTGCAGCTTCTCTTTCAGCTCTCTGGCATTATCGAAGCTCTTATCCACAACACCACAATGCGTATCCTCCTTGATGCTGTCATACAAGACACCCTTAATCTCTGAGACTTCAATGCAGTTATCCTTGACATTCACCACATTTTGGAATACAGGATTTTTAATATCATATACACCACCGATGGCAAAGAGAGGTTTCAAGTCTTCTCTGCGACCGCGAATATCACGGTAAAGAAAAGCCAGAGTATCCAGCAAACGCCTCACTCTCCGCGCCCGTTCCTGGTTATCCAAAGAGATATGATAAACCTCATCTTCACCAATTTGCTCCAGGTCAGCAGTTACAGTATAACGGTAATAGGATCGGTGAATTTCCGCCTGGGCAATATTCATATTTTCCTTAATTTTATCTGCTTGTCCTTTATTGGTCAAAAAATCCAGGTCTCCTTTAAAAGTTTCCATGGAGATGGCATTGGAAAGCCTGACTTTGGCGCTTCGTTTCTTCCCTCCGGAACCCTTCTCCGTTTTTAGATAACCAAAAAAGTCAATTTCTGGATATTTATCAATAGTAGCTTTCTCACTAAATTGTACAACTTTTTTTTCGCCGCTTCCTTCCGCTTTAACCGGCGCCAGTTCCTCGCCCAATTGTTCGGCAATGTTATAGCGCAAGGCTTGCCTGGAAATATAGGTATATTGGTCTCCTTGTCCTCTAGCTAGCTTTTTCAAAGAAGCAACATTGCCCACACTTTCCCCATAGTTGGCACTTTCAGCCTGGAAAACAATCGTTAAGGTTAATCCTTTATTTTTCATTGTAATTCCTCCCCCTCATCATCTAGCAAAGCCGTATTAGCTTGCTTATCTGTTTCATCAATTAAAGCTGACACAAAGGCATAGCCCATGCTACTGAAATCTTTTTCATCACTCAAAGCATTAGTAATAACGTCGGGTACCGGAGATTTAACATATAGGTAACAGTTCAGGATGACATCCATAAACATATCTTTATTGGATGTCTTCAGCGCATTAAGCAACCTGTAGCAAATCCCGGGAAGCTTATGCTCCGCGTCTTTTCGGGAATATCTCTTTTTCAGCTCTTGCCCTGCCATTCTGGCTGTGCGGACCAAAGCCTGATTTTTCGGTCTGTTTCCTTCTTGTTTTTCCACTCTCATCCCTCCTAAACCCTTATAGATTTTTTGATTCATTATTAGCAAATGATTAATATGAGCACTGTTAAAATAACAGTTTCGCGGATTAGCCAGTTTATGATACAGCATCCGGTGAATCAGGGTAAATAAATTTTGATTGTTAAAAATGCGATTGATTACCTCATCATAAATACGGACATTCATCCCATTTTCGACAGAAACTGCTTTAATCAACCCATCTAATTCTTTCCTGGATTCAAGAATTATTCTCAGCATTTTACGTGATAAGATGTTGAAACGATAGCTATCGTTTTCATAACGAACGACCTGGATATCCGCAAGCTCATATTTTGCCGTATCATGCTCAGTTTCGTGCAGAGCTCCCACCAAAGCGGGATAAACAGAACGAGGATTTCCTTCTTTTCTCTGCAGGATATCCATATGTATCTTATAGTTAATTTCCACTGCCTTCTTAAGGTCTATCGTGACATTTACATAGATACCTCGGTCATAAACATAGGTCAGCCCCGCGGGCAAACAGGAAAATACCAACCTGCACAACGGACAAATTGCAATATCATTCTGAAAGTTCCATACATGAGAAGATTTCCGCGCCACATCAAAACCAGTTGCATTTAAAAAGCTCAAATCACCTGTCAGATCTTTTATAGAGGCATCGCAAACAAAGCAATTATATTTGTAATTATTTTTGTCTTGTGATAAATATTCAATGGCTACCCCCACGAAATACCCTTTATAGTTTGTATAAACATCTTGTTCCTTGGTCTGGGCATTAAGAAAACATACTCCGTTCCAGGCATTTTTAATTATAGTATAGATAACATTTTTGGCTCTGATATAACGTTTTCCCTGTGGGCTTTTACAATAGGAAATTACCTGCTGCAAAACAGTAAAGTTCTTTTTGACATCAATAATAATTTTTTGCTTGTCCATCTCAAATAGTTCCTGATTTTTGGGTTCTTTCGCTACTGCTAACTGTTTTTCTAAAGAAAGCATATCCACATCTGAAGCGATCAGCTTATAGGCCGCTTTGTAGCTATTGCTTTTTATGTAACGTTTCACATCTTTTAGATAATGGTTAAAACTTTTCAGGGCCTGTAAATTAAAGTTTTCAAATTCATTCTTCTTATAAGCTTCCATCTTGTCCTCAAAAGCAACAATTTTATGCCATGACAGAGTTATCCCATAGTCATGAAAAAAATATGCAAAGTATTTTTCTTGGAAATCCTCTAAAAGCTCCGGGGAAAACTCAATAGAATCATTAACAAAATGAACATTATTTTTTCCCACAATATTGATAAATCCTACAACAGCTGCATTCCACTGCCAGTCTCCCATTGTCAGCCGCAGCACATCACCATTTTTCATCTTCATCCCTCCCTTCTACATCAGATCAAGGCAGCCAAAAGCCATTGCCCTTCGCGAGCCCATTCCTGCTTTATACAGATATTCCAGTAAATACTTTTCGCCTTTCACCACAAAGCTGCCGATTGTACACGGAATTGATATGCCATAATGCAGGACAACTGTTTTCTTGAGATAAATGGGCTTGATTTGCAAAGCATCGACATCGGCTCCCACATCTCGGGCAAAGGTGTTTTGCAGCTCCGACTTCAGGTTGCGTTTCCAAATTTCCTCGAATCCTTCATCTTCAAAAGTAAGATACCAGTCCCTGTCCGCATTTTCGTCGTGATCCCGGATCACAACGGGCGAAAGGATTTTAAAAGCTACTATATTGCCAGTAATGGGACGTTCCTGCACCTTTGTAATATCCGATACTTTTAACTGGTTGTCCCAGTCAGCTAAGGAAACCCATCTGTTACGCCTCCCCAGGAAAGCATTGAGTAAATGCACGCCCATCATGATATCCCTGGTAGTGAAATTACAAATAAATCGTTTGCTATCTAGAGTTATGCCATCTTTGGCAACGGTCACCTGAGGCAAAAAATAAAAACTGAAACAAAAGGATTTTGGAGCATGTCCCCCTCCGTACAATGCCGCAAAGAGGTCTTGGCTATAGTCTTCGAAAGCGCTTTTTAGATAAGATATAAACTTGCGTCTAAATTCAAGGGGAAGACCTTCCTTTTTAGTTTCAAACTCGACTTTGATACGCACTCTAGCACCTCCTCTCAGTTAAATCTTGATAATTTGAAAATTCCATGTTGGTTAAATTAATTGTAATAATCAGTGATAACTAAACTTTAACATTCCACATTGGTTTTTATCCGGTTTACTTATCCCTTATAATAGCAAAGCTACTTTTTAATATAATATTAACAAACCTCATACTCTTTTTATAGTTAAATCATTCGACTTATTATTTCTTTTTTCGTCATTAATCTTCATATTTTAAACCACAAGAAATATTGTGTAGCATCCAAAATATAATAGAGGCGCCAATAGAAAATAGGGCTTCTTAGTCTCTTTAGTATTTCATACGTTAGTTAACACTACCTACAAGGATTAACAGCCAGGTGGTAATATCCCTGGCTGTTCTGCTTTTATAGTCATATATTTACATTTTATACTTATATTCTCCAATTAAATGATTTTCCCTTTGTCGAAATTTGGGAAATATTGTTGCAACAAGTTATGAATTGAGCATAATTATTAGCTTGAATGAAACCGTTGGGTTTAATTTTATGCAAAAAAAAACTGCCATGGCAAAGCCACAGCAGTTTGGTTCATATCCTACGCTATTTTGTCAATTTGTCAAGCCTGACCCTTGAAATATTGCTCTTTTTCACAACTGCATCCTTATCAATTGTCTTTAGTTCTCGGTTTTCCATTAATATTTTCCCATCAACCATGGTCAAGCATACATCCGAGCTTCTTACTGAATACACTAACAGTGAATATGGATCAACCCCATCTACTGGATTCACATGGGGTTCATCAAGTGATATGAGCACCAGGTCAGCCTTTTTGCCCACCTCAATGGAACCAATGTCATTCTCTAATCCCATTGCTCTAGCACCACCAAGTGTGGCCAGTTTGAAAACCTCCCTGGCAGGCATTACTGTGGGTCCATGAAGAGGCTTTTGAATTAACGCTGCCATTTTCATTTCCTGGAATATATCCAGATTATTGTTGCAGGGAGCACCATCAGCACCTAGAGATACAGTTATACCCCGCTTTAACATCTCTGGGATGGGCGCTATTCCAGAAGCCAACTTAATATTGCATGTTGGACAGTGGGCAACCTTTACGTCCCTTTTCTGAAGGATTTCCATTTCTTGATCATTGAGCCAGATACAGTGAGTCAATATAAGGTTGGGGGCAGCCATGCCTATATGGTCCAGGTACAGGACATTGCGCATGCCGCGTTCCCTTTCAACAATCTCTATTTCACCCTTGTTTTCAGAAGCATGGGTATGAACCCTAACACCATATTTGGAGCTAAGCTTGACTACTTCCTTTAACAAATCTTCTGTACAGGATACAACAAATCTAGGTGTGAAGGCATATTGGATTCTGCCATTTTCTTTGCCATGCCATTTCTCCAGCAGGTCTACACTTTCCTGAATTGCATCGTTAGTTGACTGTATCAAGGTTCCGGGAACCTCTTCCCCATGATCCATCATAACCTTTCCTGTAGTGGCTCGAATACCGCTTTCTGCAATGGCATGTATGGCAGCATCTGTATGGTGTACTGTCTGCATATCAACCAGGGTTGTAGTACCCCCTAAAAGCAGCTCAGAAATCCCAAGAAGAGCAGACTGGTACAGGCTTTCCTCATCATGAGCACCTTCAAGGGGCCAGATTCTCTTTTTTAGCCAATCTAGAAGTTCAAGATCATCGGCCTGACCTCTAAATAAAGTCTGGGACAAATGAACATGAGTTTGTATCAATCCAGGTATGAGCAGCTTTCCTTCTGCTAGAATTACCCTGTCAGCAGTTGGCTCATTGCTGCCTATATATGCAATCCGGTTATTCTCAACTAGTACATTACCTTTTATAATGGCCTCTTGTGAATCCATGGTAACTATGGTAGGCCCTTTAAACAGTATTCTCATTATTAAGATTAAATCCCCTTTCGTACCTATCTATCTTCCCTATCATAAGAAAGCATTAACGCTCCTGGAGCACCAATTCTGTTCTTTTGCGTCTGCATTGTTGCAAATATGAGTACTGCTATAGTAAATAAATAAGGCAGCATGCTTAAGAAATATGCAGGCACAGCCACACCCATGGCCTGGAGTCTGAACCCAAGAGCAGATACAGCTCCAAATAGATACGCACCCGCCATGGCCTTTGTTGGGTTCCAAGTAGCAAAAATTACTAGAGCAATTGCAATCCAACCTCTTCCTGCAGTCATATTTTCCAACCAGGTTGGTGCAAATGCCAGGGCAAGGTAAACTCCTGCTATCCCCGAAAATACGCCACCGATAATTACATATACATACCTTACTAAAAATACGTTAATACCTAATGAATCAGCAGCACCTGGATTTTCACCTACTGAGCGCATTTTCAGGCCCGGATTGGTTTTATATATGAAGAACCAAAGTAAGGGAACCAATAAATAACTGAAATAAACTAATATATCCTGATTAAAAAATATTGGACCTAGAAATGGAATATCACTTAAATACGGCAGAGCAATTTTTGAAAAGGTCTTAGGTGCTGGAATACCGATGAGAGATTTCCCAAGAAAGCCGCTTAAGCCTGTTCCAAATATCGTCAAGGCAAGTCCGCTTACAACCTGGTTAGCCTTTAGGGTAATGCACAAAAAGGCATGAATTGAAGCCACTATTCCACCAACTATCATGCCTGCAAGCAGACCAAGCCATGCGCTTCCAGTCATTACGCAGACCATGAAACTAGAGACTGCCCCTGCTAACATCATTCCTTCTATTCCTAAATTTAATACGCCTGTTCTTTCTGCCAAAATTTCCCCTAAAGCAGCATATAATATGGGAGTTCCAGCTGTAATGGCAGCAGCCAAAACCGTTATGGTTAACATTGTATAATCCATTATGACTGCCCCCCTTTGTCATCAATTTCGGCATTTTTCCTTTTAAATTTAATCCTATAGCGGTAAAAAACTTCTCCACCCAAAACGAAAAACAGTATTAAACCCTGAAGCATGTGGGAAGTAGCCAAAGGTAGTCCAATTGATTGGATAGAGTAGCCACCTACCAACAAGCCGCCAAACAGAAATGACACTACTACAATTGCAAAGGGGTTTAACCTGGACAGCCATGCAATGATAATGGCTGTGTATCCATAACCAGGTGACATGGTGGGCTGTAATCTATGGGTGAGGCCAACGGCTTCAACCATCCCTGCAATGCCGGCTATGCCTCCACTTAATGCAAGGACCAGTATGATATTTCTTTTAATATTCATCCCAGCATACAGTGCTGCATTTGGGCTCTGGCCAATAACCCTGATTTCGTAGCCCCATTTAGTTTTCTTTAGTAGAAAATATATTATAATTGCAATAATAATTGCTATAAAGATGCCTGTGTGTACCCTTGTATCAAAAAGCCTTGTTAATCTTGCGGCTTGATCAAAGGGGGCAGTTAAGGGAAAATTAAATCCTGCAGGGTCCCTCCATGGGCCATATATAAAGAAGGCAAACCACAGTATAGCTACATAATTTAACAGAAGGGTTGTGATTGTCTCATTTACATTAAGCAATGCCCTGGGAATAGCCGGCAATAAACCCCAGAAGGCTCCTCCTAAAAAGCCAAAAAGAAACATTGTTGGCAACACCAGGAATCCTGGAAGCCAGGTCATAAACAAGGCAACATAACCGGCAGCCCATGCCCCCATATAGAGCTGTCCCTCTGCTCCAATGTTCCATAACTGCATTCTAAAAGCAATGGATACAGCTAAACCAGTGAGTATCAGGGGTATTGCCTTAACCACCGTCTCAGAAATGCCATACTTTGAGCCAAAGGCCCCTTTAAGCATAACTTGATAAACTTCTATAGGCTTATGGCCTGTAAAATATATAAAAACTGCACCTACCAAAAGAGCCAGGAGAATGGATACAATTGGTACGAGTATAGTTATCCATTTAGATGTTGTTAGTCTTTTTTCAAACTTTAGTGAAACTGTACCAGACTGTTTTAGTTGCGTCATTGCCATTATATCACTTCCTCCTGCTTCAGTTTGGTTCCAGCCATGAGCATGCCAACCTCTTCAACATTAGTTTCATGGGCAGGCATTACACCCATGATGGTTCCTTCGTGCATAACAGCAATTGTATCTGACATTTTAAAGATTTCATCCAAGTCCTCTGAAATAAATAAGATAGCAGTCCCCAGTCCTCTTTGTTCCAAAAGTATATCATGAACAGCTTCTATAGCACTTACATCCAACCCTCTAACTGGATAAACCGCAACTATAAGTCGTGGTTCGCATGAAATTTCTCTTGCAAATAGAAGCTTTTGTAAATTTCCACCTGACATTAATTTAACAGGCTTTTCTATGCCAGCAGTTT
Organism: Desulfitibacter alkalitolerans DSM 16504; assembly: GCF_000620305.1. NCBI lineage: Bacteria > Bacillati > Bacillota > Clostridia > Neomoorellales > Desulfitibacteraceae > Desulfitibacter > Desulfitibacter alkalitolerans. Next base: position 13,237 of record NZ_KK211102.1, read on the forward strand.
TAACGTTAAAATCTCTTACCAGCTTGGCAGCTCGCTCTTTGGCATATTTATTGTCAATAAATAGAGATCTGCACACGGGCTTTTCTCTGTAATTTTTTAAGATTGTGTTTTCAACACAGCATAGGCTTGGAACTAAGCCCATTCCCACTCTATCTTCTGGAATATAAGCAACCCTGGCCTCAATAATATCCCTGGGACTAGCATTTGTATAATCCTTGTTTTCAATTTTTATCAAACCCTTTGTAACCTTACGGAGGCCTGTTATGACTTCAGCTAATTCTCTTTGACCGTTGCCTGCAACCCCTGCAATACCTAGTATTTCTCCCCCTTTTATTTGGAGGTGTACATCCTTTAATGCAGGGTAGCCCTTATCACTTAAACAAGAAACATTTTGTAAATCCAATACTACCGGTCCCTCTTGAACAGGTTTTTTATCAACCTGAAGCATTACTTCTCTACCTACCATGAGTTTGGTTAGTTCTTTTTTATTTGTATCAACCTTGTTGACAGTGGCTACTGATTTTCCGCCTCTTAGAACTGTTATTTTATCAGCAATATCCATAACCTCATTGAGCTTGTGGGTTATAAGAATTACCGCTTTACCTTCTAATGCCATTTGTTTAAGAGTTCTAAAGAGTTCTCGCACCTCTTGAGGTGTTAACACAGCTGTTGGTTCATCTAATATTAATATGTCAGCACCCCTGTAAAGCATTTTGATAATTTCCACTCTCTGCTGCTCTCCAACAGAAAGCTGCCAAATCCTGGCCTTTGGTTCGACTTTGAGGGCAAATCTTTTAGATAAATCTTCTATTTCCTTTTCCAGCTTATCCTTATCAATGAATAAGCCTACGCCTTTTTTACCTAAGATTATGTTCTCTGCTACAGTAAACGGCTGGACCAGGCGGAAATGCTGATGTACCATGCCTATTCCATGGTCAATGGCTTCCCTAGGTGAGTTTATTCTAACTGGCTGCCCCTTTATTAAAATCTCACCTTCATCCTGGGCATAGAGTCCTGTCAAGATACTCATTAAGGTACTCTTGCCGGCTCCGTTTTCTCCTAAAAGGGCGTGAATCTCCCCAGCTTTTGCTTCAAAATTCACCTTGTCATTTGCAACTACTCCTGGAAATCTTTTTGTTATGGACTTCATTTCAACAAGTGGATACTGAGGCATATTTTACCTCCTTAAAAAGAATTTTGCAGAGTTTTATGTTTTGATAAAAACGGTTGCTGGTTTTTACCAGCAACCGTAATTTGTTTATAAACTACCAATGACACCTTCTACGAACCAGTCAAAGCCAAGCTTTTCTCCGTCAGTCATTGAAGTTCCTTCTGGAACTTTTACCTGACCAGACTGATCCTTAATTGGTCCAGCAAAAATGTCTAACTCTCCAGCAAGAACCTTGGCTTTTGCAGCTTCCACAGCTTCAATCATTTCTGGTGTCATGACATTTTCATTATATGGAGCAAGATCCACAATGCCGTCCGACATTGGTCCCCAATACTGGTGACTTGACCATGTTCCATCCATTACAGCTTTAACAGTGTTTGCATAATATGGTCCCCAGTTCCACATTGGACCTGTCATAATGGCATTTGGAGCAAAATGGGTCATGTCAGAGTTGTAGCTAACTCCCCAAACACCTTTTTCTTCAGCTGCCTGCATTGGGCCAGGTGTATCCTGGTGCTGTGCTATTACATCTGCGCCCATGTCTAATAAACCTAGAGCTGCCTGCTTCTCAGTACCTGGATCATACCAGGTATTTGTCCATACAACGCTTACAGTAGCATCTGGGTTTACTGATTTAACACCTAAAGTAAAGGCGTTGATTCCCCTGACTACCTCAGGAATTGGGAAAGCTGCAACATAACCAATCTTGTTTGTTTCTGTTTTCATACCAGCAGCTATACCAGATAGGTATCTAGCCTGATAAATCTTGCCAAAGTATGTTCCCATATTATCCGCTGTTTTATAACCTGAGCAGTGCATAAATACCACATCTGGATATCTTTCTGCAACGCTCAACATATAATCCATAAAACCAAAGCTGGTAGCAAAAATAACCTTTGCTCCCTTTTCTGCAAGCTCTGTGATAACTCTTTCAGCATCTGGTCCTTCTTGAACGGCTTCATAGTAAGCCGTCTTTACACCCGGGACATTAGCTTCTAAGTATTGTCTTCCCAGGTCATGAGCATAGGTCCAGCCACCGTCACCTATTGGACTGACATATACAAAACCTACTAAAAACTCTTCCGGTTCCTCGCTTGGTGCTGGAGCTGGTGCTGGTTCATCAACCTTTTTACCACCACAACCTGCAACTATCAATGCCAGTGCTAAAATCAACGCCAACAGCACACTCATTTTTCTAAACTTATTCATAAACCGTACAACCTCCTCTTTTTACAAACCTTTAAATCCTTATTTCTCTTTTTACACCATGTAAAGACCTAGCACAATAATGAAAGTTTACGTTAGCAATCACCTCCATTTAAAACTATTCTCTACATTCTCGTATATATTTTAAATGTTAGATATGGATTAGTCTATCATAAATTTACCTTAACAAATCCCTGGAATATTAAACTAGATTTAAATAATTATACATATATACATACAAAAACCCCACCACGAAGGAAAGAATCCTCCGTAGTCGGGTTATTTACGGCACCCGGTAGATACTCCCAAACCATATCATTGGGATTATACGCAAAGCTAAATGACCAATATTTTTTTATATAAAGGATAATTCTCCGAAAATTTAAAAAATCCTGCTTGGTATCTTGTAAATTTTTTGTAATTTTTCTGCAAGTTATATATGGAGGAATTACATAGTTTTCTTTAATGCACAGCAGGTATTTACCCTATCACATTGAATAATATGTGATAGCAGCTATTATCAACAATTATTAGGCATTTGAAAGCTGATGAAAAGGTTCGTAAAAGATAATGGGTATATTATATTAAAATACTATACTGGAGGAATGCAATGTGCAATTAAAAATTACCAATGGAACCATAGTAACGCCCTTTGAATCCTTTAAAGCAGACATTGGAATTGAAAATAGTAAAATAGCAGCTATTGGCGATTTAAGCACCCTGTCTGCAGAAAAAACCTTGGATGCCAGGGGTATGTATGTTTTTCCAGGCATTATTGATGTACATACCCATTTTGAGACTATGGGTGGAGGAGGCGTAAAGACTGCTGATAACTTTTTTACAGGAACCAGGGCTGCCGCCCTGGGAGGAGTTACAACTATCATTGACTTTACCAAACAGGAAAAGGGTGAATTTGTAAAAGAAGCTGTCCATAGAAGATATCTGCAAGCCATGGATCAGGTATGCATCGACTTTGGCCTGCACAGTCTTTTTACTGATTTGAGCCAGGACTCCTTTAATGCAATACCTGATGTGGTAATGGATGGGTACTCTACTCTTAAACTTTTTACCACCTATAAAAAAACAGGTTTTTTAGTTGAAGATGGAGAACTTTTGGAAACAATTAGGAAAGCCCATGCCAGCAAGGGCATGGTTATACTCCATGCTGAGAATGATTACCTGTGTGAATATTTCACTGAAAAGAATATAGCAGAGGGCAAGCTAGCTCCTGAATATCACCCTTTAAGCAGACCTAATATTGCCGAGGCAGAAGCAGTTTCCAAAGCCGCTTTATTTGCCGGGTATACTAATAGCTTGTTGTATATAGTGCACCTTTCTACGTCAGAGGGAGCAGAGATTATCAGGCAGGCCAGAAGCAGGGGGGTGCCCATAATGGCTGAAACCTGTCCGCAATATCTGGTTCTAAATGATGATAAATATCTAGAAACCAACGGCCATTATCATATTGCCACGCCACCCCTTAGGAAAAAAACAGATCAGGATAAGCTCTGGGAAGGCATTCAGGAAGGTTCCATATCAGTAGTCAGCACAGACCACTGCTCATTTACAACAGCACAAAAGGATAAAGGCAAGGAATCCTTCAAGGATGTGCCCCCTGGTATTCCTGGTACAGAGACCTTATTGCCGTTAATGCATCACTTTGGAGTAAATCACAATAGGATTTCCCTTAACAAGCTCGTAGAGGTGCTGTGTCATAACCCGGCTAAAATCTTTGGCATGTATCCAAACAAGGGCACCTTAACTGTTGGTACTGACGCAGATATTGTCATTTTTGACCCGAACAAAAAGGTTCGTCTAGGCACAGATACCCTTCATATGGGCAGTGACTATTCACCTTATGAAGGAATTGAGGTTCAGGGTTACCCAAGTACAACTATATTAAGGGGCAATATAATAGTAGAAAATGGTCAGTTTTTAGGGGAAAAAGGCTTTGGGCAGTTTATCAGAAGAAAACAGCCCCAATATGTCTAGGCAGTGATACGCTAAAATGCCATTAAGGTAAAATAATGGTAACGCTCCAAACAGTATATAGCAGTATATAATCAGTATACTAAATATTTAATTCAAACCTTTCAGATACTTTTTGTAACAAAATGACGCTAAAAATATATGATGTATTAATGTATCTAAGCTTTTATACTAAGAGGTTTCCAATTGCAAAAGGCAAGTGCAAGCTGTTTACACGGAATAGATGTTTCCCATTGGCAGGGGGAAATAGATTGGCATTCTGTAAAAAAAGCTAATATAAGCTTTGCCTATATTAAATCTACTGAAGGAAGAACATATACCGATCCCAGATTTATAAGTAATGCAAGGGGAGCATTAGCAGCAAACATCCCAACAGGTGCATACCACTTTGCCAGGCCAGACAATAATCCAACCAAACAGGGGGCTATTGAAGAAGCGAAGCATTTTATCAAAACCATGGCAGAAGGCTTTGGGAAAAATAGAGTTGGTGACATACTTCCGGTTTTGGACTTAGAGGTACCGCCGGCCAAAAAAGACTCCAAAGCAGCTACCCATGAAATTTTAGAGTGGGCTGCCTCATTTGACCGCTATTTTACAGAGAATACTGGCAGAGCTTTAATGCTTTATACTGGAAGCTATTTTATCAAAGAACATAACAATTTTAATCATCCTGCCCATGGCTTTATCCTTGCTCATATGCCCCTTTGGATTGCAATGTATCCCCATGCAAGGGGTAACCCGGAATATCCTGACAATGCAGGTGGTTGGGCCAGATGGACAGCATGGCAGTACACCAATTCAGGAAAGGTGAAAGGCATCAAGGGAAATGTTGATTTAAACTGGGCTGTGCCAGATCTGATTAGGAGCTGCTAGTACTTATCCTATGTGCATCTTAACCTGCTTCATCTTCCCAGAATAGAGCTCTGGCTCCATCAAATCTAATAATAATTCTATTCATCTTAAGTATTTGTTGGGCAGGCATAACGAACATCTGGAAGGTGATAGGAAAAATAATAGAAATTTCTTGACATTTCCAGTAGTGGAAATTAAAATGTTGATAAAGTTAATAAACTGCTATGTGCAAATTGGTGCCTCCAGATGGAGGTCAAAAGGGAATTGGGTGCAAGTCCCAAACGGTCCCGCCACTGTAACCGGAGAGCTGCTTTACAAATATCCACTGTTCTTCACGCCCTTTGGGATAAGGAGAATGGGAAGGAGTAAAGCCGCAATGATACGGAAGTCAGGAAACCTGCCTGTTTGCAAGAGGAAAGTCTCTCGGGAATAGAGACAGACAACTGCAGCATTGAGGATGATGGTAAAGTCTTCAGCCAGATTTTTATTTTGGCTGGGGACTTTTATTTTTTCTATCTAAGGTTGGGGACTTTTTAATATTAAAAACCAAGGAGGTAAAAGCAATGTCTTTACTGAGAAATGCTCAAAATGGTATTGTCACCAGAGAAATGGAGCAGGTGGCAGCACAAGAAAAAGTCAGTCCTGAATTTATCAGACAGGGAGTAGCTGAAGGTAAAATTGTCATACTTAAAAATGCTAATCACACTAATGCAGTACCCCTGGCAGTAGGTGCCGGACTTAAAACCAAGGTTAGTGCAAGTGTAGGTCTATATGGGAAAGATGCAAGTATTGAAAATGAATTGGAAAAAATCAGGGCAGCTGTTGATGCCGGCACAGATGCCATAATGGACTTGAGTGTAACAGGTGAGATTGATGCAATGCGTAAGGAAGTTTTATCTGCAGTTTCTAAACCGGTAGGTACACTTCCCTTATATCAGGCCCTTGCTAATGCTGGTATTAAATATGGATCATCTCTTAAAATGACAGCAGATGATCTTTTTGAAGTAATTGAAGCTCAAGCGGCTGAAGGAGTGGCCTTTTTAGCACTTCATTGTGGCACCACCATGGCTATTATAGAGCGTGCAAAAAGAGAAGGTAGAATTGATCCCCTTGTAAGCTACGGAGGATCTCATCTCATAGGGTGGATGGTACATAACCAGAGGGAAAATCCCTTATATGAATACTTTGACAGGGTTCTGGAAATTGCCAAGAACTACGATGTAGCTCTAAGCTTTGCTGACAGCATGAGACCTGGCTGCCTGGCTGATTCCTTAGACGGTGCACAGGTTCAAGAATTGGTAGTACTGGGGGAACTGGTACAAAGAACAAGAGATGCTGGTGTTCAGGTTATGGTTAAGGGCCCAGGACATGTTCCACTTAACCAGATAAAAACGACCATTGAACTTCAGAAGGGACTATGTAAAAATGCTCCATATTTTGTATTTGGTCCCCTTGTAACGGATACAGGTGTGGGTCATGATCACATAAGTGCAGCCATTGGCGGTGCAGTAAGCTCATGGGCCGGTGCAGACTTCATCTGTTATGTAACACCTGCCGAGCATCTTGGTATTCCCAATGCTAATCAGGTTCGAGAAGGAGTAGTAGCTGCCCGTATTGCTGCCCACTGTGGGGACCTGGCCAAGGGAATGCCTGCTGCTGTAAACTGGGATCTTGAGATGTCCATTGCCAGAAAAGCCCTTGACTGGGATAAACAGATTTCCCTGGCCATTGATCCTACTACCGCAAAACTAATCTGGAAAGAAAGAAGTGATGATTTCTCCTCCAAATGCAGCATGTGCGGACAATACTGTGCCATGGAGATAATCTCCAAGTATTTAAATACTGATACTAAACATGCATGCTAAATGTAGCTCTTAATATTAGAAGAAATTATTATTTATGATAAATTCCACGGTTTAAATAAATGGCTAAGAGGTCGTTGTACTCTCAGATATGAAATGCATGTTTAAATAGTTAGTTAAAAGAAGGGGTGATTAATAATGACTCAAATGTTAAAAGCACGAGCTGGAAAAATCACTGAAGAAATGGAAAAAGTAGCTATTCAGGAAAATGTAGATGTTAAATTCATTCGTCAAGGTGTTGCCGAGGGAACAATTGTTATCCCTAAAAACAAGAACCGCAGCCGTTCCAGGATTTGTGGAATTGGCAAGGGATTAGATATTAAAGTAAATGCTCTTATAGGCACTTCAAGTGATAGGTCTCAGGCTGAAATGGAAGCTAGAAAGCTAAAAGCCGCCGAGGAAGCAGGATGCAACTCCTTCATGGATTTGAGTACAGGCGGAGATATTGATGCCATGAGAAGACAGACCCTGTCCCTGGCAAGGGTGGCTGTAGGAAGTGTACCTCTCTATCAGGCTGGAGTTGAAGCCATTCATAAATATGGAAGCGTGGTGGAAATGAGACCTGATGACATACTTGACACAATTGAAAAACAAGCAGCTGACGGCCTTGATTTTATGGCTATTCACAGTGCCTTGAGCTTAGATGTGCTGAAAACCCTTCAAAAAACCGGCAGGGTTACTGAAGTGGTCAGCCGTGGAGGTTCCTTCCTAACAGGTTGGATGTTTCACAACCAAAAGGAAAATCCGCTACTAGAACATTTTGACCGCCTGCTGGCAATTATGAAGGAGTATGATGTAGTTTTTAGTGTTGGAGACGCAGTTCGACCAGGTTGTACTGCTGATTCTCTTGACCAGGTGCAGCTTAAGGGATTGATGCTGGCCGGCGATCTAGTAAAAAGAGCATTGGAAGCTGGAGTACAAGTTATGGTGGAAGGTCCAGGCCATGTTCCCTTAAACCATATTGAGTCCACCATTCTTCTTCAAAAAAGACTCTGCTATAATGTTCCCTATTATGTTCTGGGATTTTTGGCTGCAGACATAGCACCTGGTTATGACCATATTACCGGTGCAATTGGAGGAGCTTATGCAGCAATGTGCGGTGCTGATTTCTTGTGTTATTTGACTCCTGCCGAACATCTGGGTCTGCCAAATGAGGAGGATGTTAGAACAGGTGTAAAAGCTATCAAGATAGCAGCTCAAGCAGCGGATATTGCAAGGGGAAGAAAAGGTGCATGGGATAGAAATCTGCAAATGGCAAAAGCCAGGGTTGCCCTTGATATGGATAAACAAATTGAACTTGCTCTAAACTCCAGCAGCCTACTGGAAGCAAGAGCCAAAAACAAAGGTAATGCTCCCTGTGTTTGCGCTGTATGTGGTCCTGATTGTGCAGCTGCCGCTGCTGCCAGATATTTTGGCATTGGCTAGCAGGGGAATAAGCAGGTTTGTCCCTTTTCCAGCCAAATCAAATGGGGGGAGATTGTATGTTTAGTAGAATTCTTCATGATAAGCCTAAAGAAGAATGTGGTGTATTTGGCATCTATGCCCCCGGTATAGATGTAGATGCCGCTCAGCTAACATATTATGGCCTCTATGCCCTACAGCACCGGGGACAGGATAGTGCCGGAATAGCCGTGTCCAATAGTCAAAGCATTAATGTCCATAAAGGTCTGGGCCTGGTTGCCCAAGTTTTTAATGAAAATAATCTAAAGCAGCTAAAGGGAAGCATGGCCGTTGGTCATGTTCGTTACTCGACTACCGGTGCCAGCTCACTTGAAAATGCTCAACCTGTTATTTCCAGGTTTTCTGATAAAACCCTTTGCCTTGCACATAATGGAAACCTAACTAATACTAATGAGCTGCGTCAGCATTTGGCTAAGAATAAGGTCTTCTTTCAAACAACTAGTGATAGTGAAATTATACTGCAATTGATTAGCCAAAACAGTACACTTTCACTAACAGAAGCTGTCAAGATGACAATGCACCAGATTAAGGGTGCTTATTCCCTGGTAATTATGACAGAAAACCAGTTAATTGGTGCAAGAGATCCTAAGGGTATGCGGCCCTTATGTTTTGGGACCTTGGGAGAAGGTTATGTACTGGCTTCTGAATCCTGTGCATTAGACGCTGTTGGGGCACAATTTAGCAGGGATGTAAAACCTGGAGAGATAATTACCATAGATCAAGCTGGGATAAAGTCCACGCAATTTCCTCTTTCAAGTCAACGGAGCCTGTGTATTTTTGAGTATATCTATCTGGCTCGTGTGGACAGTGTTATAGATGGGGAATCTGTAAACCAGGTGCGTCGAAATCTGGGTAAAGCCCTGGCTCAAGAATATTTTATCCATGCTGATATGGTGATACCTGTACCTGATTCAGGAATTACTTCAGCCCTGGGATATACAGAAGAGTCAGGCCTTCCCTACAAGGAAGGTTTAACAAAAAACAGGTATGCCGGACGCACCTTCATTCAACCAGGTCAAGAACTGCGCGAACTTGGGGTAAAGCTTAAATTTAACCCTATAAAGGATATTTTAAAGGGTCAAGGAATAGTAATGGTGGATGATTCTCTAGTACGTGGTACCACATGCCGTCAAATTGTCAAAATGCTGCGGCAGGCTGGAGTTATGGAAGTACATTTATTGGTTGCTTCTCCCCCCATTCTCTGTCCATGTTATTACGGCATAGACATTGCCTCCCCCGATCAGTTGGTGGCAGCCCGTTTCAATCAAGAAGAGATAAGACGTTTTATTGGAGCAGATAGTCTCCACTATCTAAGTTTAAACGGCCTTTTTTCTGCTTTGAAAGCCCCCAGGGAGGAATTCTGTTCAGCTTGCTTTAACGGCACCTATCCTACAGAAATGGCACGCTCCATATGAGCCAAGGGGCAGGGATATGGAGACGGGAGGCAATCGTGGAGATGGATGAAAGGAGCAGGTTTATTTGTTCAGATATGATCCCCAAGGCTCCGGTCCCCAGTACTTAGAAAATCTGGCCACCGGATACTGGTTTTCAGAGGTGCTATTTGCAGCCATTGAATTGGATATTTTTTCACTACTTGAACCCAACGGGAAAACTCTAGCCGAAGCTGCAGATAGATTAGGTAGTGACACTAAAGCATTGGAACGCTACCTGCATGCTTTATGCTCTCTAGGGCTCCTAGATAGGTACGAAAATACCTATTTTAACACCAGGATTTCTTCAGACTACCTTGTCAAGGGCAAGGAATATTACCAGGGAGATTCTATTCTTTGGCGCAAATATTTAACAGCTTACTGGCAGGATCTCAGAAAGTGTATTGAAACAGGCGGAAAGATTGATTTCTCCGGAAATGACCAGTCTGATTCTGAAGACCTGAAATCAAGAATTGGAAAATATATTACTGCCATGGATAATGTTGCCCGGGTAAAGGTGAAAGAAATTACACCCATGTTTAAGGGTCTTTTTGTAAGTGGTCATATTTTGGATATTGGCGCAGGCTCAGGGGCCATATCTGCAGGCTTTTTAAAAGAATTTCCTGATATGAAAGCTACCCTTGTGGATATCCCCCAGGTTTTGAGCTACACAAGGGAACTTGTGACAATTCGGGGGTTTAATGAAAATATTTCCTATTGTGCAACCAATATTTTAGAAGAGTGGCCTTTTAAAAAAGGTCAGCATGATCTGGTTATCCTCTCAAACATTGTCCATGCTTATTCAGAAAATGAAATAACACATATTTTGAAATCTGCTGCAGAATGTCTTATGCCAGGCGGCTTCCTGCTGGTGCACGATTTCTTTTTGGAGCATTTCTCTGAAAGGGCTGCCCTTTTTGACATAAACATGTTGATTAATACATATAACGGTAAGGTTTTTGCTGGAAAATGGATTATACAACAGCTGAGAGAATATGGTCTTTATGCTGCTAATATCATTCCTCTAAAGACTGATACTGCTGTAATCATTGGATCAGGCAGCAAGGATAGCTTGGAAGGCCTATCTCTAGATAAAAAAGCTGCTTTGCTCAGGGAAATAAAGGATCTGGGATTTAAGGAAGCCTGTTCAATTTCCATGAAATCTATCCATGTTCCTGACTGGACACCTGTAAAATGTCGGTTTGGATGCAGCAGCTTTGGAAAGCTCAGCTGTCCGCCAAACACTCCATCTCCTGAAGAAACTAGAAATGTGCTTAAGAACTATAGCCTGGCACTGCTTCTAGAGGGTGAACCTCCCACTAATACCTTTCAAAGGCTTGTTTTAGAAGCTGAAAAGCAAGCTTTCAAGACAGGGTTTTATAAAGCTTTTGCCTACTGGGCAGGCCCATGCACCCTTTGTGATGTATGCAGTACCCATGGGCAATGCCGCAGACCCAAGGATAGCAGACCATCTATGGAAGGTGCGGGTATAGATGTCTTTGCAACAGTCAAGGGTGCAGGCATAGCATTACGAACCCTGGACAGTAAAAATGATTTTTGCAGGTATTTTGCCTTGCTGCTACTGGAGTGATTGATTATGCGTGTACTGTTAATACAAGCTCTGTCAATGGATGAAGCCTCAGCTGAAAGAGTTTACCCCATAGGGATTGTATCACTTGCAGCTCATGTAGAACACAAAGGTTACCAGGTAGAGCTTTTAGATATGAATGTTGAGACGGACCCCTTTGGCTCATTAAAAGAGAAGCTTCTCAGCTTAAAGCCTGAAGTGGTGGCAGTATCACTTCGCAACATTGATCCTCTAGCAAACAAGACCAGCTCACTCATTCCAAGGTTTATTGTTACTGTTCGTATGGCTGCAAGGCTTTTGCCAAAGGCGTGGATTATTGCTGGAGGAACTGGCTTTTCCCTTTTCCCAGAAAGGTTGATGCTGGAAATACCTGAAATCCACTATGGTATTATAGGGGAAGCAGAAATTTCCTTCCCCGCACTGCTTGCCTCATTGGAAAAGCCCTCATCCATAAAGGGATTATGTGTACGCAAGGGTAACAGGGTAATTGCTGCACCTCCATCTATGGAATTTGACATGAAAAATGACTATCTGCACCCCTCCAGAAAGCTGTTGGACCCAGCTCCCTACTTAAAAGCCAACAGTTATGTTCCAGCCATTGGAATTGAGACAAAAAGGGGCTGCCCCTATAACTGTTCTTATTGTGTCTACCCCAATCTCCAGGGGAAAAAGCTGCGCTGTCGTACACCTGAAGGTATTGTAGATGAAATTGAATTCTTAATTAAAGAATTTGCTATCCATAGATTCCACTTTAACGACCCTATAGTAAATGCTCCCCTTGGACATTTGGAACAGATTTGTGAAGAGCTGCTGCATAGAAACCTTCAAATCAAGTGGGGAGGCTTCTTCCGAGAAGATAATATAAATAAAGAAAATGTTAGCCTTTTTGAAAGGGCAGGCTGTGAGTGCTTTGCCTTTTCCCCTGACGGCCTTTGTCAGGAAGCATTAGATACTCTTAGAAAAAATCTTACTGAGGAAGATATTTTAAAGGCAGCCGAGCATGTTTCCAAAAGTGATGTGGTAAGTATTTATCATTTCATGGTGAATGTTCCAGGGGAAACAGATGGGACTGTTAAAAAAGGCATTAGGCTTTTGGAACGTATCTATGACATTCATGCTTTAAAGAAGAATTTAGGGACAATCATTCTGAATAATATTCGTATTCTGCCTGGTACCCCCATGGAGACCATTGCCCTGGAGCAGGGAGTTATAGACAATGATACGGACCTGCTTTATCCGACTTACTATAACCCTAAGCCCTTTGATAAATTAAGATACAAGCTGGAGACACTTCATCTTTGCAGAAATATCTTCACGTGGCAGGAGGTACGGTAAATGAAGATAATTTTATTGGAACATCCCAGGAGCATAAGTACTGAAAGATGTAATGACATAGCAAATACTCCCCTTTCCTCATGCCTGCTTACCGGTTATGCTGCAGGGGTTTTAAAAAGCCAGGGGCATGAAGTGGAAATAGTCGAAGGGTATCTTGACAAGCTTTCTTATAAAGAGATAGGGAAAATCATTGAAGCTTATAAACCTGATATGCTTGGTGTCCACATGGTTTACCATTGGAAGAACGACAGAAGGCTTTATAATTTTCTTGAGGCTGTAAAGCACCAAGGTATTTCTCCCTATGTTACTGCTTATGGCTTTTACCCAACCTTCGGCTATGAAGAAATTTTGAAAAGCTGTAAGGCAATTGACTCCATTATCCTGGGAGAACCGGAGCTAACCTTTGCTGACTTGGCAGCTGCCCTTACTCGCAAAAAATCCCATGAAAAAATCCTGGGATTGGCTTATCTATCATCACAGGGCAGTATCACCTGCTCAAAGGCAAAAGCCATTGAAAACCTTGACGACCTCCCCTTTCCAGTTCGCACAAGGGCTTCACTTAACATTGGTGAGGTAAACATTATGGGAAGTCGTGGATGCTACGGTGCCTGTACCTTCTGCTATATTAATTCATATTATGGCAGGGGACCCAAATGGCGCGGCCGAAGCCCTGAAAACATTATAGCTGAAATAGATGAGATTTTATTGAAGCACACCATGGATTATTTCTATTTTACCGATCCAAACTTTTTTGGCCCCGGTAAAGCAGGTCAAGAAAGGGCCTTGCATTTAGCTTCTCTAATTAAACAAAGAAAAATTAAATTTGGAATAGAAGCCAGGGTAAATGATATTCACGATGAAACAATTGGGGCCCTGGCAGATGCAGGCTTGTGTCACATTTTAGTTGGCCTTGAAAGCGGCAGGGATGAATCTCTAAAACGCTTGAATAAAATGACAACAACAGCTCAAAATGAAGGGGCGGTCAAAATCCTACGTAAGCATGGTATAGAACCAAGTATAGGATTTATTATGTTTGAACCGGATTCTTCGTTGGAGGATATCAGGATTAATTTTGAATTTCTTAAAAGAAATGATCTTCTTAAAAATCTTGATGTTACTGTCAATGTTCTGTATCATCACATGATTATTTTGCAGGGAACTAAAGCTTATAAAATACTTAAGAGTGAAGGGCGATTGGACATATCACCCCATTCAACATACGAGGCCAGCACCTCATATGTTAACCGGCAGGTTTCTGCTCTAGCAGCTATTATGAGAGAAATCACTAATCATATCTTTTATCGTTTAGAAGAAATCTGGCGGAAAAAAGTTCCTGAGCCGGCAGCTGCTCCCCTAGAATATGAGAAAATCAATAGACTTCTGGTAGGTTTATTTGAGAAAGTTTTATCTTCACTAGAACACGGGGAAGATTTTAATGATGTAAAACTGAAAGACCTTATTTATAAAACAAAAAGTGAAATTGATGAAATTTTTTCTTGATAATATATAAAAGCTAAAAAAAGGTTAAAGGATCAAATGATCTAACGTCTAGACTGGCTGTCCTGGTTTTACAACGATAAATTCTTCATCCCATTCTTTCTTAAATGCCTTGTACACCGTCCTTATTGTGCCAGGAACAGTTTCTGGCTCCAGGCCAAACTCTTTGGCCATTTTCAAAAAAGTATCCCTTATATCAGCAAGCTCATAGGCACCAGTGTCTATGAGCCTTAAACCCTTGTAGTTAACCAACATTGTTTTAAAAATCATCAGGCTTTTTTCATAGCCGTACTTGTCTATACAATTTAGATATTCTGTCCACATGGAAGCTCCACTATGTAAATAGCCTTTTGTTAAGTAATAGGAAGTCCCCTTTTGATCTAAAGCTGCTTTATGCTCATTGCCCCCTAAAAGCAGAGAAATACAGTCATCAACCCTGGGCAAAATTATGCTGGCCTTTTCAGATTTTAATCCAAGGACAGAGTTCCCACAGTTTCCAAACAGCAGCAAAATATTGTCAACATTGTCTATGTTATTAATAAGCTTCTGAAGCTCGTCCTTTAGTTTACTAGGATGATTGTGGAGACCTGCATCAACCCAGATTATTGGATAGTTGATCTGCAGCTCATTGACAACGAGATTAATCTCATCCCTTAATGCATTACATGCTATAACGATGTTTTTAGCCATTTTAACCTCCTTTTGCCCATAGATTGCAGGACTTTAAGTTTTATTCTTTCCACGGCCTGCAGCCCTGGTGCCAAGCTCGGGAAGAAACAATGATACAACACCCAGCAATGCTAGAAATAAGCTAGCCAGTGCAAATAACAATGTATAATTGCCTCCGGCTATTGGCGCAATTATAAATGAAGGTATGAAAAAAGCACCAATAAGTTGCAGGGTAGCCATGAGACCCCCAGCACTCCCGGCATAAACTGGCCCTATCTCTGGAAGCAGCATGGGGAAGGCCATTAGCAATGGTACGCTTATGCCCATTAAAGTTCCTGCAGCAAAGAGCAGTAACCAGACACTTGTTCCCGGGGCAATCCAGGAAATATACATAACAGCTGCACCTAAAAATGCTGCAGGTGCAAGGAAAGGTTTTATTCTGCCTACACGTGCAGACATGACAGGACCAATCATATTTCCTAAAATAACACCAAGGGTAACTATAGACGTCATGACACCAGCCTGGGATGGATTGATACCACGAACCTGACTTAGGGCATTGGGCAGAAAACCTACAAATGCCATATTTGCACCCATAAAACACATCAATGCCAGCCCTGCCAGCCAAATATTTCTGCTGCTGGCAGCTGCACCAATATACTTTAAGACAGGCAAGGGTGGGAGCTCAGGCGCTCCTACAGGTTTATCCTTGATAAATACCAACCACAAAATCCAGATGGCAAACATGGCAATGCCAGCTGTAATATAAGCACTTTTCGCAGTGGGGAATAAGGCAGACGTTGCCAAAGCTACAGTCATGCCAACCCCTGCGGCAGTAAAATATATTCCCAGGGCAGTACTGATCTGCTCACGTGGAAACCAGGCACCCAGGAGCTTGGAAACATTGGCATTTAAAAGAGCAGGGGTTAATCCAGATAAAAACATCAGACTAAAATATCCTAAAAAACTGTTGGGAATATATCTAAAATATACACCAATTATTGAAAAAACAAAACTAACTGCAACTACTTTTTTAACTCCAAATCTGTCTGCCAGGGCTCCTGCACCAATACTAAACAACACTGCAGGCAGCATGGGTGCAGCCAGGACCATGGCATAATTTCCTGATGTAAGGTTTAATTCTGGAATAATTTTAAATGCCAGGGCAGCTACTTGAAATTGAGCTGTCACAGCTATGAATATTGTAGACCACATTATTGCCACTACCACCCATCTGTATGGGGAAATTGGTACATTTTGATTACTATGCATTATATCACCCTTCGCCTATGTTTTTGGGCTATAATAAATGGCATCAGCTAGATGCCATTTATTATAGGTATATTCATGGTTTTCGGTTTTCGCTTGCCTGGATTATTTGTATTCCCCATATTTTCTGCCCGCATTTATCATGGCATGGAGGTTTTCTGCTTCAGCATCATCTAGAACTGTACCATTGCTCAAGATAAAACCGCCATCTTGAGCTACTTTTTCCGCCAGGAACTTCACATACTCATCTACCTGCTGCGGTGTGCCAGCCTTTAGAACAGCTCCAGAGACATTTCCTGCTATACAGCTCTTGCCTCCAAGGGCCTTCTTTGCATTGACCATGTCGGTGTTATCAAAAAGCCAGACGGTTTTTCCTTCTGGAATATCAGAATCGGTTATGGCTTCAAGCCGTTGATTATAGCCCCCCTCAGCAAAAAGCAGTGGAACTAGACCTTCCTCTATTAACCCTAGAATAACAGCCTTTAGGGTTGGCCAGTAAAACCTGGCAAAATCATCCTTTGACAGGAAACCATCGGCTCCTTTATGCAGGGGCATGAAAATAATTGGTACCCCTGTGATATTGGCTGATCTTACTGCCATGTCAATATTTATTGATACAAGTCTTTCCATGGCCTCTAGTAGTTTCTTGGGACGGCGGAATATGTCAAGCATTATTGGCCGAGTGCCCCTCATGGTATCTCCCAGGGTATCAAAGGGAGCTTTAGCAACTCCACCAAAAAACCCCGGCAAACCGTGGACAGCTTTATTTTCTCCATCTATAGCACCCATGGCACCAGCCCACTCCATGGCTGCCTGTCCAGCTTCTATTAATTTTTTAAAGGATTCCTGGACAGGGGGAATACCTATGGGTATCATGGCAGGACCTACAAAGGGAAGTTCAATAATATCGGTCCATGGTGCTATCATCTGCCATGGTTCCAGTGCGCCAAAGGTTCGTGGAAGATAATAACGCATCCAGTATCCAGATGGGTCATTAATTAATAAGTCATATTCGTTATCCAGCATGTATTCATCTTCCAGGCACTGGTAAGAAAGTTCGTCTGGTATTCCCTTGCCCGGCCACTGGTATAGTTTATAATCTAGTATCTCAAATACCCTGGCTGGCCCCACCAGAGCGCAGCTCACAAGGGTATCTGCCTTGAAATCATTGTTAAACTTCTTAAATGTCATTCCCAGTTTTTCATAATCATACATGAGATCTTTAGCAGTAACGCCAGCGTAAGCAGCAGGATAAAACCCTATAGTTAAATGAATTGGTATTCTAGCTGGTTTTTTCAATTCAACGGCATCCTTGATCATCTGAACCCGTTCCTTGTATGCCTTTTCTGCTTCAGGGCTGGCAAATTGCATATCTGGATTGGCATATCTTTTAAACCTTTCCTCGTATCTCTCCTGCGGCGAAAGCTTATCCCAGTTTTCAGCTAATTTCATCTTTAATTACCCCCCATCCACTTTTTCGCCAGGGAAACAGCTTCTACTGCGTCCTGTCCCCAACCATCAGCACCAGTATACTCTTTAATCTGGTCATTAATGGGAGCACCACCTATCATGATTTTGACTTGATCCCTTAATCCTGCATCTTCAATGGCTTTTACTGTATCCTTCATTTTATCAAAGGCTAGAGTAAGCAAGGCACTCATGCCTACTATTTGCGGCCTGTACTCTTTTATAGCTTCCACAAATTTTGATGACGGCACATCTACTCCAAGGTCGTACACCTTAAATCCGTTGGTATCCAACATGAAGGCAACTATATTTTTACCAATGTCATGGATATCACCCTTTACTGTACCCAATACTACTTTGCCAATATACTTGTTTTCATCCTCTTCTAAACTTTCAGTCATCTTGGCTTTTGCCAGACTTGAAATCCTATTTAGCATTTCCCCGGTCAATATTAATTCTGGCATAAAGTATTCGCCTTTTTCATATTTCTCTCCAATTATTTCAACTGCTGCACGACATTTCTTCAAGATTTCCAGGGGTTCAATGCCCTGATCCAACAACTCTTCAACAAGGCTAATGGCTTCCTCTTCACGCATCCCGGCTATGGCATCTACTAATTTTTCTAACATAATAACCCTCCGATCTTTAAATAAAAAAATCAAGGTAAATATAAAATTTCTTCACTATATTGCGTTTAAAATCTGAAGTTCTGCAGTCGCTATTCATGCTACAGAAACTATATAATCGCGCTTCGTTATAATTTGTTAATATTTACCATATAACCTGGTTGTCTCTGCCCAAGCCTCCATATTCTCTCTTTTTGCATTGTCCAGAACAATGGAGCAGTCCATAATAAAACCGCCATCTCCTGCACAATTGTCAATTAGACGCTTAGTTTCTTCAACAACCCTTTCTTTTTTACCGTGCACCAGTAAGGCTGTTGGCAGGTTCCCGCAAATGCATGCCACTTGACCTACAGTTTTTTTAGCTTGGACAATATCTACTTCTTCAAACATATATATTACTTTACCTTTTGGCACATCACTAATAACTTCCAATCGGGTATTGTATTTGCCTTCGCAAAATACATATGGCGTTATACCTATTTCTATAAGTGCCATCATTAGTTTCTTAAGTCCCGACCAGTAAAATTTTTCATAGTTTGCCGGACTCATAAACTCATCCATACCGGCATGCAGTGGTATAAAGACGTAGTCTACTCCCAGTGCTTTTGCTGAAGTAGTTGCCCTTTCTATGCAAACCTCTGTCATGTAGTCTAATGCTGCTAACAGTTTTTCTGGTCTTTGATATATATCTGTTACTGTATTAACAAATCCTCTAATATTATCTGAGAACATATCGAAAGGACATGTTTGAGCTGTAGCGGCTCCTAATGGAAACCCTTTTGATACAATGAGTTGAGTAATGGACCCCATATATCCTAGCCACTTAGCGGAAGCTTCTCCGCCTCTTTTTAATGCGTCTAATGCTGCTTTTACGTCTGGTTGTGCAAAGGTTGCCATTTCTGCATATAGCGAATATTCAACAGGATTTCTAAAGCATATCTTTGATAATGGTTCCAAGTCTTTGAATTTTCTTGGATAGACTTTGGTAATAAAGAAATGTGTAGGATCCAGTAAAAACTCATCATATTCATCGTCTTCTAAAAAACATTTGTCAAGAAGCTGAAATGAATCGTTAAGTGGCAGGTTATGGGTTGCGCCTGGCCATTTTACATACTGGCAGTCCATGGCTTCCATTGGTTCAATGGGATACATTACTGGAGCCCAAGCTAAGTCAGGTTCAAAATCATCTAAAAACCCCTCAACCCCAGGAATTATATTTCTAATGTCTATCATTGCGTCATACATTGATATGCCATACCCACGAGCATAGTAATTTCCAATCTTCGGAGCAAAAGGAACTCTGTCAGGTTTCTTTAGTGCAACCACATCTTTAATTCTCTGTGAACGCTCCTTAAATAATTCTTGAGTATCTTTCATCCAACGACCCCCTAAAAATAATTATTCAGCAATCACTGAATAAATTTAAAATTCTTATTTTTAATTATATAGTTATATATAGAAGTTGTCAATTGGCAAAGTGTTTTGGTTCTAAAAAATAACATTACCGATATAGAATTATTTTTCTACTTTATTTTTATTCATTAAATTCAAGCAAATACGTATACCTTTAACAGCATCATTACACCAAAATTTTGTTCCGACCACACGAGCAACCTGTTCATTAATCTGACTCCCGCCAATGACAACTGGGATATCTAGGGATAAAGATTTTGTTTCATTTTTTACAAGCTCTATTATCTGTTTCATTTTTGAATAAGAATGTGTCAACAATCCTGACAAGCCAACAATATCAGGTTGCAACTCTTTAACCCTTTCAACAAACTTCCCTGGTGGTACATCTACTCCCAGGTCTTGTACCTTAAAACCATGACATGTAAGGAGAATGCTTAAGATATTTTTACCCAGGTCATGGATATCCCCTTCAACAGTGCCAAGAAGTACAGAACCTTTTATTTCTGCTACTGATTGGTCTTTAAGAACAGGCTGTAAAATTTCCGTAACCTGACGAAATATTTCTCCGGCCATAATTAAACCCGCTATGTAATATTTACCCTGCTCATAACGTTCTCCAACCAACTTCATTCCTCGCTGGCAATCATCAATAATGTGCAAAGGGTCATCTCCAGATGCTATTCTTTTAAGGACCACCTCCCGTACAGCATCCTCTTGCAAATCACCAATACTGTTTATTAATTGCTCTCTTACTGATATATATTTCATGTCCCACTACCTCCAAATATATTAAAATGTTTCTCGAATTCCAACAGTTGTAGTAAATCTCAATTTATCTCCCCTGCAAATAAACCATCCCCAGCTCACAGGATTTTCAGCAAAATCGTAAAATATATGCTCGATCCTAAATGCAGGAACGCCCTCTTGAATTTTAAGCACCTTGGTTTCTTCCCTGGTAATAACGGTTGCTTCAATACTTAAATCTCCCTTTTTGAATTCTGAAGAACCCGTTCCATTAAATAACCCTCTTAATGATGTTACTTCCAGTTCAGATTCTACAATGGGCCTTGTTGGATCATATATTAGATATTCTTTATGATAGAAAAATGGCTCTTCATCTTGAAGAAGCAAACGCCTGATATAGATTATAGATTCACCAGACTTTACACCAAGTTTCTTTTCAGTTCGTTTATTAGAAGGCACAATACGCACTTCAAGAATTTTTACAGTTGTCTTTTTGTCCATAAAAAACTCCTGCAATTCTTTTAAATGAAAGGCAGCAGAGCCAAGCTTGATGGACGTTACAAACGTCCCCTTGCCCTGGGAGGCTGTTGCAATTTTTTGATCTATAAGAATGTTAATGGCTCT
Organism: Desulfitibacter alkalitolerans DSM 16504; assembly: GCF_000620305.1. Taxonomy (NCBI): domain Bacteria; kingdom Bacillati; phylum Bacillota; class Clostridia; order Neomoorellales; family Desulfitibacteraceae; genus Desulfitibacter; species Desulfitibacter alkalitolerans. The sequence goes on from NZ_KK211102.1 coordinate 34,440, forward strand.
CCTGACTGTCATGGGACTGATATGGTATCTGCTGCACAGCTGGGATTCAGAAGGCAGTTGATCACCAGGGCGGAACATTCCCATGGCAATCTGCTGCTTGATTAAATTTACCAGCTGCATATAGGCAGGTTCATACGAGTTACGGTCAATTTCCATTAAAACTTCAGTAGTGGGCAGCCGTCTCTTTTTCTCCATTTTCATATACTTGCTCCTCACTATTTATATAGTATTTACTTGATAGAAAGGTTAGTTTTAAATCTATAATACCAAATTTTGACTGTCTAGTGAATGTTTAATATCTGGTTAGCAAAAGAACCCCGCATATATATACTTACATGCAGGGTTCTTTTTATTCTATCATAAGGTAAAATTTAAAACATGTACTTGAACTTGTTAAACATCTCCCATATAAGGGTTAGAATTGATGGATCCAGGTCTGAAGCAGCTCTTCCCTTTTCATCAAATGTTACAATAGACACCCTGCCATCTAACCTGACCCTAAAGGTTGTTTCTTTTCCTTCCTCTACCAGATAAAAGCCGTCATTTTCACTGTCATTGAAATCCCCTTCATTCCAATAAAGGGTAAACTTTTCCTTATAGGGAGCTCCCTCATACTCATAGGGGCAGAAAATTGCACAGTTGCCGCATTCATTGCACATGCCGTCAATATGAACAACTTGATTGAGTGATTTCAGCCTTCCATCATCTAGTTTAACTGCAACATTGGCTCTATTTGGGCAAACCTCGGCACATACATTACAGATGTAGCTGCACTCCAAGCACCTGTCTGCTTCACCTTGTCTTTCCTCAGGTCTGCCTTTAAGAATGCCCCTGCGTTCAATTATTTCTGGATACCTTTTTTCATGTTCAAAGACTATATCAGCAACCATATCCTTGCCTTCTTCAAGCTGTTCACGGATGATAATCTGGCGGGCAACCTTTTTGCCCTGGGCCATTGCCTCTACAACTGTTGATGGTCCTGTCAGTGCATCTCCACCAATAAATACCTTGTCAATATTTGTCTCATTGGTAGCCGGGTTAACCTTGATATTGCCCTTTTCATCTATTTCCAAGCCCTGCTTTTTAAGAATATCCAGGTCTACCCTTTCCCCAGTGGCCGATAGGACAGTATCAATTTCCAGTTCAGTTGTCCTGCCAGCAGCAACAGGCTTTCTTCTGCCAGATGCATCTGGTTCACCAAGTTCCATTACCTCACATTTAAGCCTTCCATCCTTCAAGGCTATGGGTGCCAGCAGTTCCTTGAAGATTACTCCATCCTCAAGGGCAGCAAGGAGCTCTTCCCTGTCTGCAGGCATGTGTTCTCTTGTTCTGCGGTACACAATATATACCTTTTCAACACCCTTTACCCTGGTGGCTGCCCTGGCTGCGTCCATGGCAGTATTGCCCCCACCTATAACGGCAATGTTTTTGCCAATGTTTAACCCTTGCTTTTTCTTGTTAAAATCCTCTAGAAAGCCAATGGCACTCATTACTTTTTCATTATCACCCTGGATATCTGCCAGGTTTGATCTGGCTGCACCAATGGCTAGATAGATGTACTCATAGCCCTGGGCTTTTAAGTCCTCAATTGAGAAATTTTCATCAACGCCTAGTCTAAACTTTACTCCCATTTTCTTTATCAATTCAATGTCGTGGTTGATATCCTCCCTGGCAATCCTGAACTCAGGGATCACATGTTCTACAGTGCCCCCTGGTTTATCCCTCTTATCAAAAACAGTAACATCCATTCCTGCCTTTGCCAGGAAATAAGCAGCTGCCAGGCCTGAGGGTCCAGCTCCAATAATGGCTGCTCTTGCATGCACCTTGTATTTGCTGTCAACTGCCCTGCCAGCCAACCTTTCCATGTAAGCCCTGCAGCCCTTCTCCGCTGCCTCCTTTTTCAGATCACGGATATGCACAGCCCTGTCATAGTCCAGACGGGTACACTTGGTCATGCAGTTATGATTGCATATGGTACCTGTAATAAAGGGCAAGGGGTTTTTGGAAATAATTAACTCAAAAGCCTCGTCATGCCTGCCCTCACCAACAAGTCTGGTATACTCTGGAACATCCTGCTCAATGGGACATCCCACTGTACAGGGAGCCACAAAACAGTCAGTAAGGGGCAGCTTCCTGTCTATTTTACGGCTTTCACCGATCTTTCTTTCCTTGGCGTAATTGGCATCCTCCAGTGCATCCCCAGCCAGTTTTTTAAGCTTTGTAACATCTATGGCCTTAAAACTCCTGGTCAGATGCCCTTCCAGCTCATCAGCCATCTGCTTTAACCTGTAATAGCCCCCGGGCTTTAAAATGGTGGTGGCTACTGTAATAGGCTGGATGCCTGTATCAAAGATACGCACAATATTAAAGTAATCTGCACCACCTGAATAGGAAATTTTAAGGTCACCTTGAAATTCACTTGCAAGCCTGTAGGCAAGGTTTATGGTCAGGGCAAAAAGGGATTTTCCTGACATGTACATTTCTTCTCCAGGGAGTTCACCTCTAGTTATCTTAACCGGCAGGGTATTGGAGAGCTTTACACCAAATTCCCTGTTATTTTCTGCAGCATATTCCTTGAGTCTTTTCAACATGGCAACTCCATCATCATACTGGAGATCATGGGTAAAGGATTCTTCCTTAAGCTCAATATAGTGATAACCCATTTTATGAAGGGTATTCTTCACATACTCATACCCCAGCAGGGTTGGATTCATTTTTACAAAGGTGTGCAGCTGCTTTTCTGATATTAGATATCTGCATATCTTCTCAATCTCTGCAGGCGGACACCCATGAAGGGTTGAAAGGGTAATGGAACTGCAGATATTTGGTGAAATACTGTCAATATATTTCTCATCTGCATTTTTGAAGTATTTTAGTTCCTCTTTAAGGATTTGCTTGCATTCCTTGAAGATTTCTGTATTGGAAGCATCCTTTAGTCCTTCAATAAATCCATTAACCTTTTCAGATTTAATGCCTTCCAGGTCATAGCCCACACTCATGTTGAACATGAAGGTGCGCTTGTCTATATCAAATATTTCCCTTTGGATAATGTAAAGCAAAAACCATGCCTTCACATATTCATTAAAAGCTCCTTCAATTGTCAGCTCTGTGGACCATTCAGTATTGTAGCATTCATCCCCTGCATGGATACATGGTTTAGGAAACTCCAAGGCATCCAAAATCTGAACGGTTTTAAGCTCTATAAATCTGCCGCCGCAAAGATAGGATGCTGCAATATTTTGGGCAAGCTGTGTATTTGGACCTGCTGCAGGGCCAATGGGTGTGTCAAGGTTATCACCAAACAGGTCTATTTTCTTGCTGCTTTCCTTTTGGAAAAACTTTTCCTTGGGTATTCCAAAGATGGAGCCTTCCCTTGCATATTCTTCAAATATCCATCTAATAAGCTTCCTGAAGGGTATTTCTCTCATTTTGTCGCCCATGCTCACTACCTCCTCTTGATCTAACTTCTTGTTCCTGAATTCTGACTGCTGTATTCTATTCCTGCTTTTTAGAATCTTTCCCACATTTTAACTGCCAGCTCTCTTGATTTGGCATTAATCTCTGCCTCATCAATACCCACCAGTTCCTTCTTCCTCATTAGAACTTTACCTGCCACTATGGTGGTGTCAACCATCCGTCCTGTCATTCCAAAGACCATATGACCGTAGTAATTATCTACTGTTAAGGGAGTAGGGGGATCGTAGTCAATTACTATTACATCAGCTGCATTGCCTTCCCTTAGTTCGCCCATGGGCAGCGAGAAGTAATTGGCCATTATCCTTGGATTATTTATAAACTGCATGGCGGGGACTTCCATCCACCCTACCCTGGGGTCATTCCTGTTGAATTTATGAAGTATATGGGCTGCCTTCATACCCTCTATCATGTCGGAGGTCATTCCATCAGTACCCATACCCACCATAACTCCCATTTCCACCATTTTAATAACATCGGCACAGCCTACTGCGTTATTCATATTTGATTGGGGGTTATGGGCAACATTTGTTTTTGTTTCGGCAAGGAGTTCCATTTCCCTTTCATTAATATGGACACAGTGGGATGCCATGGTCTTTGGGCCTAGAAGTCCATGCTTGTTTAGCCTTTCAATTACCCTGAGTCCATATTCTTTAAGGTTATGCTCCACGTCTGCCCTGCTCTCGGCGGCATGAATATGAACTCCCACACCCAGCTCCCCTGCTGCCTGGGCACATTTCTCCATGGTCTTTTCACCTATTGTAAAGCAGGCATGCATGCCAAAGGTAGCTCCCAACATCTGGGAATTTTCCTGCTGGCATTTTTTTATAAAATCTACATTTTCTTTAATGCCTGCCAGGGCCCTTTCCTCACCGTCCCTGTCGCTTACCTCATAACAGGTATTTACACGAACTCCAACCTCTGCAGCTGCCCTGGCAATCTGCTCAAGACTGCCTTCAATATTAAAGGGACTTGCATGATGATCTAAAATTGCAGTTGTCCCGTTTTTTACTGATTCAATAAAGGGGATTAAAGCACTGTAGTACACATCGTCTAGCGCCAGGGTTTTATCCAGTCTCCACCAGAGCCTTTCAAGTATCTGCACAAAATTTTCAGGGGGTTCATCCTTTAAAGCTATACCCCTGGCAAAGGTGCTGTAGGTATGCATGTGTACGTTTAAAAATCCCGGCATGATCAGCTTTCCCCTGCAGTCCATATATTCTGCATCAGGATACTGCCTCTGCAGATCAGCCGTTATGCCTACAGCAGCGATTTTTCCGTCCTTTAATAACACTGCTCCCCCTTCCATAACCTTGCAGTCAGTTCCTAGAGTTATCACAGTACCGTTTCCAACAAGCAGCATACTATCACCTCTTTTTATTTATTATTGGCTATCCCTGCCAACTATCCAGCAGCCTGCAAGCCCGCAGCAAACTGCAAATGCTGCATTAAATTGATACCTATAGCTTATTTTTGCAGTTCTTCAAGGAGCCTTTTTCTGGTTACAGGAATTTTATTAAAACGTATGCCAACAGCATTATAAATTGCATTTAAAATAGCAGGGGCTGTGGGATTAACCGGCACCTCGCCCATGCCCTTGGCTCCATAAGGACCTTCAGGGTCTTCTTCTTCCACTATTATGGTTTTGATCTCGGGTATACTGTCAATCATGGGGACACCAATTTTTTTAAGATTGTCTGTTACCACCTTACTCTCATCTACTATATATTCTTCAGAAAGGGCATAACCTATACCCATGGCTACCGAGCCCTCTATTTGTCCCTCCACATTTTGGGGATGAATTGCCGTGCCCACATCCTGGGCAGCAATTATCTCCAGCACCTTCACATCCCCAGTTTCAGTATCCACTTCAACAATTGCCCCTTGAGTGCCAAAGCAATATGCGTAATGGATATTATACTCCTCCAAACTCACTCCAGGCTCATGATCGGAACATTCCCTGTGGGGATAGGTTTTGGGAGGCAGGTAATGATAGTCAGCCTTTAGTTCAATGTTATTTTCCTGGGCCATTTGGAAAACCTGGCTGAAATCATAGGCCCTGCTGTCTTTTATATTCATAACCCTTCCCTGCTGGTCTATTTGCAGGCTGTCTTTCCCCGTCCCCAACTGTCCTGCCATGAAATCCAGGATCTTGTCTTTTAATATTTCCGCGGCAGCCTTTACAGCGTTGCCTGTAACATAGGTTTGTCTGGAGGCTGTGGTCATCTCCCCATCAGGACACAGGGCTGTATCACTTGATAAAACATCTATCAATTCATATTCTATACCCAGGGCAGCAGCAGCAATTTGCGCCATGGCAGTATCAGAGCCCTGTCCCATATCTATAGCACCTATTTTTACTGTAACCCTGCCCTTGTGATTCAATTCTGTTACGGCCCCGGCTCCATCGGGCTTGCCTGTACCAAGTCCTACATTTTTGTAGGAGCTGGCTATTCCAATACCAATTTTTTTTGAAGGAGCCAGCGGCTGCTTTTTATACCGGGCTGCTGCTGCTTCTAACTCCTTTGCAGTCCTGTCAAGGGTTTCAAGATAGCCTACACCCTTTCCCAGCACCTGTCCTGTAATGGTAGCCTTTCCCTCTGTCAAACCATTTAGCCTGCGCAGCTGTACTGGATCAATACCCAGCTTTTCTGCCAGTTTATCCATCTGCAATTCTGAGGCAAAGGCAACCTGGGTGCTGCCAAAGCCCCTGAAGGCTCCTGCCGGGTTGTTATTGGTATAAACCCCATAGGAATCAGCCTTTACATTGGCAATTTCATAGGGACCTGAAGCAACTACTGCAGATCGAAATACCACAGGCTTGCCAAGGGATATATAAGCACCAGTATCACAAACAGCCCTGGATTCAAAGGCAATTATTCTGCCATCCCTGGTTGCTCCATGCTTCATATAGATATGCTCTGCATGGCGTTTGGTAGATATTCTAATTGATTCCTCTCTGGTCAGAACCATTTTTACAGGCCGGCCGGTCTTTAAAGCTGCCAGTGCACTTTGAATCTGCACAGTTGGTTCTTCTTTGCCTCCAAAGGCCCCACCACAGGGAGTATAAATTATCCTTACTTTTTCTTCGTCAAGGGCCAGGCTTCTGGCTATCATTTTTCTAAAGGGAAAGGAGCCCTGGCTGCCGGTCCAGATTGTCACTGAACCATCAGCTTCCGGCCTGACCAGGCAGCTTTCAGGCTCTAAATATGCATGCTCTACTGCCGGAGTATAGTATTCACCCTCAACAATAACATCCGCCTCTGCAAAGGCTTTTTCAATGTCTCCCTTTCTAACCTTGACATGGTGCATGATATTGCCTTCTTCATGGATAAGCAAAGCATTCTCCTTCAGGCTTTCCATGGCGGAAAACACTGCCGGCAGGACTTTATATTCCACCTTGATTTTCTTTACTGCCTCTTCAGCCAGCTCTGGAGTTTCTGCAAATACTGCTGCAATTGCGTCGCCTAGATAGCGGACTCGCTTATCTGCAAGAACTGGCTGCTGGGGTACAATGAGCCCGAAGTTGTTTTCACCTGGTATGTCCCTGGCTGTTAAAACAACTGCCACGCCTTCCGACTTCTGTGCTTCGCTGGTGTCAATTGATACTATATGAGCATGGGCATGTTCACTAAACAGAAACTTTCCATAAAGTATATTTTCCATGACATAATCATCAGCGTAAATTGGCGCACCCTTTACCTTGTCCCGGGCATCAATTTTCCTGGGGGAAGCCCCCACTATGGCTTTTGCTGCTGCCTGGTCTGCTGCGGCTTCCATCTTCAAGGTGGCTTCTTTATTTTTCCTTAACATCTTGGCTGCCAGCTTCACAGCATGGATTATCTTCACATACCCGGTACATCTGCACAGGTTATGTTTAAATGCCTCTTTAATCTGTTCATCACTGGGATTTAAGTTCTTATCAAGCAGGGCTTTTGCCGACATGATCATTCCAGGGGTACAGAAGCCGCACTGAACTGCCCCGGCATCAATAAAGGCCTGCTGAATTGGATGCAGCTCGCCAGCCTGGGAAATGCCCTCAATGGTTTCTATAACCGCTCCCTCCAACTTGTTGACCCTTAGTAAACATGCCCTTTTTGCCTCTCCATTAACAATTACCATACAGGCACCACAATGCCCCTTGGCACAACCATTTTTAGTACCCATAAGACCTAGATAGTTTCTTAGAAACTCCAAAAGGGTTATGGATGAAGGATGACCTGCTGTTCTGCTCTCTCCATTTACCATCAAGGAAATACTTTTACTCATAATCAGCCCCCATTTTTTAGTAAACTACTTTAACTTTCTTTTGACAAGTTGCTCAAATATGTTAAGTAAAAACCTTTTTTGTTTCTCTCTTGGCAACAATGTTGCGCTATAAGACTGTAAAAACTAAACCCTGTATCCCAGTTCCTGGGAAATGTCCCTGGAGGTTTTAAGCAAGTCTTCTGCTATACAGGGCAGCTTTTCTTCATCCAGGCGGATTTTTGGAATAGGGATATTAAGTGCCCCAATTATGTCCGCCTCGTAATTATATACAGGACACCCAAGAACTAAAACTCCAGAATCTACTTCTTCATCGCTTATGGTGTAGCCCTGGGTCTTAAATTCCTGGATCTGGCTTTTTATTTCATCATATGTCTTGTCTCCAATTAACTCCCTTTGCTCCCTTTCATTCAAGAATACAAAAATTGGTTTTGTAAAGCCCCCAAAATTAATAGGAATTTTTGAGCCAATTTGAGAGTGGATCCTTACTACATGAGGTGATTCTATTTTATTAACATATACTGCAAAGCGACCATGCCTGGACATTAAAATTACAGTCTCGTTAATTCTTCTGCTAAGTTCAATGGAATATTTTCTTGCAACCTGCACCAGGTCATAGCTGCTCAAACAGCTCTGTCCTATTCTTACAGTTTCAAATCCCAGCCTGTATTTTTTTGTTTTCATGTCCTGAATTACATAACCGTGCTTCTGTAAGGTATTTAAGGTTCTATATGCTGTAGCCTCATTTACCTCAAAAATCCTGCTTAACTCTCTAACACCTACTTCATTGTTATCTGCAAGGTAACTAAGTATTTGTAAAGCCCGAGCTACTGAGTCAATCAAAATGACATTCTCCTTTTTTAAGTATGATCTTAAGCGCCCGATTGTTTCCCTGTTTAGCAAAGCATTATTAAAAAGGTGTTTCTTTGATAGAAACATTGTTTCTTTTTTAATAATAGTTTTATATTCTATATATTTTTTAAATATTCCTGCATTTTAGAAGAAAAATTTTAAAACAAGACAAAGGAAGTTTAACCTTTGTCTTGTTTTATCTTGTTTTTATTTTAGCTTTTTATTTTAATAAAAGTTCTCCCACGTCAAATACCAGTCCCTTTATGGCTGCTCTTTTGTAAGGCATGGAAGCCCTGGCCCCTATTTTTTCCTCAACAACCTTTGAGAGGAGCTCGGCCATTTCCTCAATTAGAGCATTATCCAGTTTCTTGCCTTCAAGGGCCTTTTCGGCAGCATAGGGCCTGTAGGCAGTAGTTCCCACAGCACCTAATCCAATACGCATCTCTTTGACTATATGACCTTCAAGCTTAACAATTACTGCCAGGTTTATCCTTGCAATTGCCAGGGCCTTGCGCCTGCCAAGCTTTGCAAAGCCGCTTTTATAGCCCTCACCATATTTTGGAATAGTTATTTCCGAGATATATTCCCTGGGCTTTAGTATGGTCTTTTCTACTCCAACTAGAAAGTCTTCGATTTTTTCCATCCTTGAACCTTCAGGGCCTTCAATTTTTAGATTTGCCCCAAGGGCAACCAGGGCAGGAATGCTGTCAGCTGCAGGAGAAGCATTGGCAACATTACCTCCAATAGTACCGGTATTTCTAATCTGAACTGATCCAACTCCCGAGGCAGCCTGGGCAAGGCAAAAGGCGTATTTTTGAATTACTGGACTTTCTTCAATTGTCGTAAAGCTGGTCACTGCACCAATTTTTATTTCATTTTCTTCTTCTTTTATATATTGGAGTTCATTGATGCGTGACAGGTCTATTACCAGCTCAGGTGAAACTTTCTTTTCTCTGATGTGAATTACCAGGTCTGTTCCTCCAGCTAAGTATTTAGTATTAGCAGGGGCATTTTTTATATATTCCATCAGGTCAGACACTTTTTCCGGTGAATATACATCAAAACTTGCCATTTTCCCCATCCTCCTTATTTGCTTGTTATTTTTAAAGCATCCTGTACCCTTTCCAAAGTAGCAGGCAGGGTTTCAATCCTTACACCTATTGCATCATAAATTGCATTAGTAATAGCCGGTGATATGGGTATACATACCCCTTCTGCAACTCCCTTGGCACCAAAGGGGCCTGTTGCTTCATTTACTTCCACAGGTATGGTTTCAATTTCAGGTACATCTAATGCTGTAGGTATGAGATATTTGTTAAAGTTTAGTATATCAGTTTTTCCTTCATGCAGTTCTATATCCTCCAGCAGGGCATAGCCCATACCCATTACTGTTCCACCTTCTGATTGGCCTTCCAATCCTTGTATATTAATTACCCTGCCAGCATCTAGGGCACATACTGCTTTGATAACCTCTACCTGGCCTGTGCAGGTATCGACCTCAACCAGGGCCAGATGGGTTGTAGCACTATAAACCAGATGAGGCAGTCCAAAGGCTCCAGGTATCCCCTTATCGGCAAGGGGCACATCAAAATGGCCGTGTACAGAGATTTCTTTTTTATGCTCCAGGGCTAGTTTAACCATTTCTTCTACAGATAGGTTCTGACTTTCGTTATCTGAATCCTTAATAATATGGGCTGCAAATTTGGATAACTCGTCTTTTAGTTTTTCAGCGGCAATTAAAATGGCACCCCCCCCAGCATAAATTGACCTTGAGGCTGTAGATGTTCTTGAATCTGGGGTTGCATGGCTGTGGCCTGTAACAACTTCAATCCTTTCAATTGGAAAACCAAGGGCTTCCGCTGCCATCTGGCTGTATGCCACTGTATTCCCCTGGCCTAGCTCAGGACACCCTACAGCAACTCTAATATTCCCATTTTCAAGGATACTCATATCGCAGGCACCATAGTCTGGAAGTCCCCTTCCATAACCAACGCCCTTGACTCCAGTAGCCAGACCTATTCCCCGCTTTTTCCATGGTTTGGTTGGATTGGCCTTGTATTTTCCCCTTTCCCTCCAGAGCTCGCTGTTTTTCGCAGCCTCCAGGGTTTGGATGGTACCCATGGCAGTTGTCAGGGTATGTCCTAGAGCTCCCTCATCACCCTGACGGAGTCCGTTTTTCAGACGGATTTCCATGGGGTCCAACCCAAGCTCATGGGCTATAATATCAATCTGGGTTTCCATTGCAAAGTTAGACTGGTTTGCACCAAAACCCCGCATTGGGGCACTGATCATATTATTTGTATAGACGCACAAGCCTTCTATTTTTATGTTAGGCATCCTGTAAGCACTGCAGCAGTTTTCTAAAGCCACATTTAATACTGGCCCCCCAAGGGTTGCATAGGCACCAGTATCTGAATATATCTTTACTTCATTGGCCAGAAGGGTGCCATCCCTTGCAGCTGCTGTTTTCATATAGATTTTCATTGGGTGTTTCTTTTGGCCGATTAAGACTGATTCCTCTCGACTATATACAACCTTTACCGGTCTTTTGGATTTTAAGGCTAATATAGCCAGCTGACCTTGAATGGTCAAGTCATCCTTACCACCAAAGGCTCCCCCCATGGGATTGCTTGTAACCTTGATTTTTTCCTCGGGCATATTAAGAATCCGTGCCAACTGTATCTGATCCCTGTGAGAATACTGACTGCCGCAAAGCATATTTAGATTCCCCTGGTCATCAAAAAAGGCTACTCCACTTTCTGTTTCCAAATATGCATGCATTTGCCTTGGGGTGTGGTAAACCCTCTCCACAATAATGTGAGCATTATTGAAGGCTTTTTCCACGTCCCCCTTTTCAACTGCTGTACGCAGGTGGATATTGCCTTTCTCATGAACCCTTGGAGCATGGTCTTTTGCTGCCTCTTCAGGATCAAATACCCCAGGCAGCAGCTCATACTCTACTTCAATTAATTCCAGGGCTTTATCAGCGATTTCTTTAGTCTCTGCAGCCACACCTGCTACAAAGTCCCCTACAAGTCTAACCTTATCCCTGCAAAAAACAGGCTGGTCCTGTACTACACCACCATAGGCGTTTAGCCCGGGCACGTCCTCATGGGTGACTACTGCATGAACTCCATCTACCTGTTTTGCTTTAGAGGTATCTATACGTTTAATTAAAGCATGGGCATGGGGACTTCTAAGAAATCTCCCCCAGAGCATTCCAGGAATCTTAAGGTCTGACATATATCTGGTCTCGCCAGTTACCTTGCCATATGCGTCCTGCCTGATAACAGGCTTGCCTATATATTGATATTCCATATTTTACACCTCCCTTGGATTATCAGCTGCTGTTTGGATAGCCTTGACTATCTTCACATATCCTGTACACCTGCAGAGGTTGCCTGAAATAGCCTTCCTGATTTCTTCTTCAGTTGGGCTCGGATTTTCTAATAGAAGGGCCTTTGCAGACATGAGCATACCAGGAGTGCAGTATCCGCACTGAACGGCACCTTCTTTCACAAAAGCATCCTGCAGGGGATCTAGCTCTCCATTTTTAGCTAATCCCTCCACAGTAATTATTTCCTTATCCTGGCACTGCCCAACAAGTACAAGGCATGAATTTACTGCTTTTCCGTCAATAATAACTGTACAGGCTCCACACTCACCGGCACCACAGCCCTCCTTGGTACCAGTCAAATCAAGGTCCTCTCTTAAAAAGTCAATTAATCGTATGCTGGGATCAACTTCTTTTTCAACTAATTGGTTGTTTACTTTTAGTTTTATTTTCAATTTAAATCCTCCTTTTAATGTACGGGGACACACCTCTTATTTTAAGTCAGCCTCTGCCTGTGAGGAATGTCCCCAATTTATGTACGGGGACACACCTCTTATTTTAAGTCAGCCTCTGCCTATGAGGAATGTCCCCAATTTATATTTTTAAGTCCTTCTAATATTTTTTCTTTTGAAGCAGGCAAATTTTCAACCCGCACCCCTGTTGCATCATAAATTGCACTAATTATTGCTGGTGCTGTTGAGTTAATGGGTACCTCACCCATGCCCTTTGCTCCAAAGGGTCCATCTGATTCCTCTTCAACTAGTATTGTTTCCATTTCCGGCACATGAATGCTCTTGGGAAGCTTTAGTTTTGCAAGGTTATCAGTCACCATCTTTCCATCTACAAGTTTAAACTCCTCACTTAACCCATAACCAATCCCCATAACTATGGCACCCTCAAGCTGACAATGACAATTTTGAGGATGAATTGCCCTCCCTAAATCCTGGGCAGCAATGATCTTAAGAACTTTTACTTCCCCTGTTTTCTCATCAACCTCAACTATAGCTGCCTGGGTATTAAAGCAGTAAGCAAAATGTATATTATATTTCTCCAGGGGCACCTTTGCCTGATGGTCAGCCCTCTCTCTTAAGGAATAGGTAGTTGGTGCAGTATAAATATATTCTGCCTTGAGATTAACCTTATTCTCGGCTGCCATGGCATATAACCCCTTATAGGTTATAAAGTTGTTTTCAACATTTGCATTGAATTTTCCTTTTTTCTTTAGTATTACTCCATCATTTGAAAATTCATAGTCCCTTTCCCTGAGACCAACGGTATCAATCAGCAAATCACTAATGATTTTTCTAAGCTCTCTGGCAGCACCAGCTACAGCATGACCAGATATATATGTCTGCCTTGATGCAGTAGTAACCCCACCATCTATAGTTTGGGCTGTATCATTGGATATTACCGTAAATTCCTCGTAAGGGATACCTGTAACCTCTGAAGCCATCTGGGTTAAAACTGTATCTGAACCCTGGCCCATATCTGTGGCTCCCACCTTTAAGTACACAGTACCTTTGCTATCTATCTCAATACTGGCCCCTGCCCTGTCTCGTTTTCCTGCCCCAAGTCCCACATTCTTGTATGAGCTGGCAATACCAATGCCTATTCTCTTGCCTGGACCAGGCTTGGGTAAGCTTTCCTTGCACCTTGCAAGGGCTTTTTCTACTTCTTCAAGGGTTTTTAGATAGGCGCAATCCTTCTTTAATACCTGGCCTGTAATAGTTGCTCTTCCCTCTTTTAATCCATTTATCTTGCGTATTTCAAAGGGATCCATGTCCAGGCATCTGGCAATTTTGTCCATCTGCTGTTCTGCCCCAAAGGCTACCTGGGTACTGCCAAAACCCCTAAAAGCCCCTCCAGGAGGATTATTAGTATAAACTCCATAAGAGTCAATTTTTACATTGGGGATATCATAGGGGCCTGCTCCCACCACTGCTGACCGAAAAACAACTGGTTGACTAAGGGATTCGTAAGCTCCTGCATCTGCAATTATTTTAGCCTCAACAGCTATTACCCTTCCATCCCTGGTTGCTCCATGACGGTAGTACATTTTCTCCCAGTGCCTCTTGGTGGACATTATCAGAGATTCCTGTCTGGTTAAAGTCATTTTAACAGGTCTGCCTGTATACACCGCCCCCAGGGCACAGTGTATCTGTACAGTTGGCTCCTCCTTTCCTCCAAAAGCACCTCCTGCAGGTGTATAGATTACTCGCACCTTTTCTTCGGCAATATCAAGGGCGGAGGATATCATTTCCCTGAATGCGTATGATCCCTGGCTTGCAGTCATAACAACAACTGTTCCATCCTCTTCAACCCATGCCACTGCCGATTCGGGTTCAAGGTAGGCATGCTCAACCATTGGGGTTGTATAAGTTCCTTCTATTATTATGTCAGCCCTAGCAAAGGCCCTGTCAACATCTCCCCTTCTAACCTTAACGTGCTTCATCACATTTCCATCCTTATGGATGAGGGGAGCATCTGATTTCATGCCTTCTTCAGGTGAAAAAACACCCTGGAGCGGCTCGTAGTCTACCTTAATGTATTTCAAGGCCGTCTCTGCCTGTTCCTCTGTTTCCGCCAGTATCAAGGCAACCGGGTCTCCCATATACCTTACAACATCTTGAGCAAAAACAGGCTGATGAGGATTAAGCAAACCAAAACCGTTTCTGCCTGGAATATCCATGGCAGTCAAAACCTTAACAACTCCCGGCTGCTTGAATGCCCCAGCAGCATCAATGCTGTTTACCTTAGCAAAGGGATATGCACTCAGCAGCAGCTTGCCATGGAGCATATCTTTAAAATATATGTCATCAGCAAAGATTGGCCTGCCTGTCACCTTTGCAAAAGCATCCTTCTTAACCGGTGACTCACCAATGCCTGTTTTTGTTATCTCCGTTTTCAGGCTTTCCTTTAAACTTCCATAGATGACTGCTGCAGCCTTTTTAACAGCCCGGATTATAGCTGCGTAACCTGTACAGCGGCAGATATTAAATTTCAGTGCCTCTTTAATTTCCTCATCTGAAGGGTTTAGGTTTGCATCAAGCAAGGCCTTTGCTGCCATTACCATCCCTGGAGTACAAAAACCACATTGAACTGCACCTTCTTTCACAAAGGCATCCTGGATAGGATGCAGCTTTCCATCTTTACTCAAGCCCTCAATTGTTTCTATATTGGCTCCATCCAGCTTTGACAGCTTTATAAGACAGGCTCTTTTGGCTTTTCCGTCAACTATTACAGTACATGTACCGCAATGGCCCTGATTGCAGCCATTCTTGGCACCCAATAAGCCCTGGTAATCCCTTAGGTACTTTAAAAGGGTAATGTCTCCTGGCTTATGTATATCATATCTCTTGCCATTTATGCCGAAAGAAATAGTATTTTCCATATTGCCTCACCCCATATTCATTTCTAAGCCCTATTGTAATATACCTTTTACTTTTGTGCACTAATTTATCCACCAATTTATCCCATAATATACGCCTTGCAGGGTCAGTTAACACCCTATCTTGTCCCCAGGATTATTAAGATTACTCCCAGTATTATCATTATAATCTTATGTGTTTGCAGGGTTTCAGCTGCACCAGTTAGCCCTATAAAGGCTACAGTGGTAAAAAATATCGGCCCGATTGTTCCAACTATTGCATTAATACGCAAGCCGGCTTCCGCTGTCCCATAGGAATAAATAAGATATGCTGCAGAAAAATTTATTAACCCATAGAGTGCCCTGATTGCGGCCATGGCCATTACACCTGAAATAGTAAACATACTTTGTTCCTCCGAGTCCTTTTTACCAGTGGGAATTATAATTATCTGTTTATTTTGCCCACAAGTAAATTTAAAAATTATAGGCATTCAGGTTTTGAGCATTAAAAATCCCCATGTTAGACCTTTCCCAATGGAAATGGAATAGTTAGAAAACCCTTAAAAACACCTTCAAAATGGGCAGAATATTATTCCAGCCGTCCCTAGGCTTATCTTCCCCGGCATTTCAACAGCACTGCCTTGATGGCCACGTAATCTATCTGAAATTTTCTTTTACATATTCTTGAATCAGACTTATAAATTGCTGTCCATATTTTTCTAGCTTGGCCTGCCCCACACCTTTAATTCTGCTAAAAGTTTTCAGGTCCATTGGGCAGTATTCGCTCATCTCCCGCAGGGTACTATCATTGAAGATAATATAAGGCGGCACCTGCTCCCGCTGAGCAATCTTTTTACGCAGGCTGCGGAGCTGTTCAAATAAAGTAAAATCTGCTTCCGCTTTTTCCATTTTACGATGAACCCTTTGTAATACTTTTTCCTGATTTTTTATCACAGCTCCAGCCTTTTCCCGCAGCTTAATAACAGGATATTCGCCCTCTGTCAGCTGCAAATAGCCATCTGCAATAAGTACATTGATTACATCTTTTATTTGTTGGAGAGTGTACCCCTGCATGATTCCATAGGTGGTTATCCCATCCAATCCAAGCTGCTTTATTTTCTTACTGTTGGAGCCCTTCAATACCTGGGAAACCATAGAAATCCCATAACGCTGTCCCATTCGATAAATACAGGAAAATACCTTCTGAGCATCTACTGTAATATCAAGAAGCTCTCTTTCATCGGCACAGATACTGCAGTTGGAGCAATTGTCCTGCAAATACTCTTCACCAAAATAACCAAGAAGATATTTTCTTAAACAGTTTGTTGTATGGCAGTAATCAATCATTGTCTGCAGCCTCTTATATTCCAACTGCTTTCTTTCGTCGGATAAATCATTGTTTTGGATCATATAGCGCTGCAGTAATATATCCCTGGGAGAAAAAAGCAAAATACATTCACTGGGTTCATTATCCCTTCCTGCCCGTCCGGCTTCTTGATAATATGCTTCGATATTCTTTGGCATATTGTAATGGATAACATATCGAACATTAGATTTATCAATACCCATTCCAAAGGCATTGGTAGCAACCATCACATTTACATCATCAAAGATAAATGCTTCCTGTGCTTTAGTGCGGCGAATATCAGTCATGCCGGCATGATATCTGGCTGCAGCATACCCCTTGTAATATAGGGTTTCATAAAGCTTGTCCACTTCTTTTCGCGTGGCAGCATAAATAATACCTACATCATCCCTATGTTCTTCCAAATATTGCAGCAAAAACTGTTCCTTATCTATTCCCTTCTGGACAGAAAAGCATAAGTTTTCCCGATCAAAGCCTGTGATAAATACATTAGGATTTTTTAAATGCAGCAGCCTAACAACATCATTTTTTACTTCATGGGTGGCTGTTGCAGTAAAAGCCGCAACCGTTGGCGTCCTATCTAGTCCTTTGATAAACGATGCTATTAGGCCATAGCTTGGACGAAAATCATGTCCCCATTGGGAAACACAATGGGCTTCATCCACAGCTATAAAATTTATGGATAGCCCTTGTATTAAACCTTTGAATTCTTCTGAATCTAATCTTTCCGGTGCCACATAAATCAGCTTGTAGCATCCCTTTTTACAAGCCTCTATTCGTTTCCTTGCCTCATAATATTCCAGGGAGCTGTTTATAAAGGTTGCGGGAATTCCCAGCTGCTCAAGTGTTTCTATCTGATCCTTCATTAGAGATATTAATGGAGAAATAACCAGGGTTACCCCTGAAAAAATAAGAGCTGGGATTTGGAAGCAGATGGACTTGCCTCCTCCTGTGGGTATAATTCCAAAGGTATCCTGTTTACTAAGAATAGATTGGATTATCTGCTCCTGTCCCTTTCGAAAATAACCATATCCATAATAGTGTTTTAATAGCTGCCTGGCCTGCTCTAACATTATAGATCTTCCTTCTCTTTTTATTTAATCTTAAAACTTATATATATTTTAACATATATCGTATATTAGCGCTGTTCATGCTATGCCCTATGCACAAGTGAAAACCTTCTGCATAAAATCTACCTTATTAGAATCTTATTAGAATTAATTTCTAAATTAACTCCAAAATTGCAAGTTAAAAAATGGAAGAAGTAATTGTATTTACGTGTTTGAAAAAGTATAATAATAATAAATCTTAGGTGGGGGAGCAGTAGGGGTATGAGTTTTGAAGAAAAGGTAATGAATTATCTGGCTGAGATACATCAAAAAATTAATGATGTAGATACAAGACTTTCCAGTCTAGAAAAATCAGTAATTCGTATAGAAATTGACCATGGTCAAAAATTAGCAGCATTATTTGATGGCTACGAACAGTTAGAGCAAGGCCAAGAGCAGTTAAAACAAGGCCAAAAACAGTTAGAGCAAGGCCAAGAGCAGTTAAAACAAGGCCAAAGACAGTTAGAGCAAGGCCAAAGACAGTTAGAACAAGGCCAAGAGCAGTTAAAACAAGGCCAAAGACAGTTAGAGCAAGGCCAAAGACAGTTAGAGCAAGGCCAAGAGCAGTTAAAACAAGGCCAAGAGCAGTTAAAACAAGGCCAAAAACGTCTTGAAAAAAGAATAGATGGACTTGAACAAAGCCACGATCGCTTGAGTCAGAAAGTTGACAAATTATCTGTAACTGTTGAACAAAACACACAAGCAATCAAAGAATTGCAGGGCAACGTTAAATCTTTAGAAGAGCGGGTTACAAATCAGGAAATTAAACTGCAGCTAATCAAGTAAATAAAGCACATTCAAGCTTAACTAAGATGTTCCGAAAAAGGTTCATCTAATTTTTTATACCAATATTATTACTAGGCGATCACTTGTAACTTCTACTTACAGGTAGTAACTTAAAAACCCCTGGACGTTAATTACCTACCCAGGGGTTTAATCTTTTAGCTTCTATTAACTTGAAGTAGTATCCAGCTTGCCCTGTGTGCATTCCTCTTCTGATTTAGTCTGTGCATCATCCTTTGCTGTGAAGTGGAAGAATATGAGCAAGGCAGCCATGATGATGTATCCAATTGTATAATCTGGCGCTGCATTAAAAGCCAGACGTGGTGCATGTGAGATGCCAATGAATGCTAGAAATGCTCCCACTAGAGAGAACATGGAGGCCTTAAAGAAGTCCCTCTCAATAATGAATACAGCTATGGCACCCCATATCAAGGCTGTAAACATGGCACCCTGCCCCAGGGAAACCACTCCTGGGGATATATTGGCAACAGCGTCAGGGGCAGCATTATTAAATCGAGTCATTATATAGTTTGCCAGATAAGGTATCATGGCAAGACTCACTGCAGGAGCATGGGACTTGGGTGAAGAAATAAATGCCTGTGATACCATTGACAAACCGACAAAAACTAGAATTGGAGCAATAACTGCAACTGGAATTATTTTAGCAATGGCACCAATTAGGCCCAGGCTGGCAGCCAGGAAAAATACAATGCCGTTAAGCACTGAGTATCCCCTGCCGGCATTCATCCATTTGGAACCCACAGAAGCTATATAAACTGTAGTTGGGAAAACTCCACCAAAGAAAGCTCCAATAATAGTTCCAGTTCCATCAGCAATCTGGGCTTCCCTGACACTATATGAATCACCTGCACATTTCATGGCTTCAACGTTGTTCATGGTTTCAATAAAGTTATAGGCAGATATGGGTATTAAAACAGCGAATAAACCCAACATGGGACCTATAAGGTAAGCAAAACCTTGAAAGCCTGCCAGGGTTGGCAGTATGGGGTAAAAACCTACCTGAGCCATCCCATCTGCAATGGCACCAGGATCAGCCTCACCAAGAACAAAGGCTAATACTGTACCCACGACAATGGCAAAAAGGGAGGTTGGAATCTTAAAAGGCATTGTTACTTTTGCAAATAATCCAAGAAGAATAATAATAAGAACTAACATACCAATAGCCGGCATTGCAAATGTTTTAAAAAATAATTCACCACCAATGAAGGTAAAGGCAACACCAGCCAGGGCCCCAAGCATGGCCGCTCTTGGCAAATTATCTCTTACC
The DNA here is from genome assembly GCF_000620305.1 of Desulfitibacter alkalitolerans DSM 16504. Taxonomy (NCBI): domain Bacteria; kingdom Bacillati; phylum Bacillota; class Clostridia; order Neomoorellales; family Desulfitibacteraceae; genus Desulfitibacter; species Desulfitibacter alkalitolerans. The sequence continues at coordinate 54,279 of NZ_KK211102.1, forward strand.
CAGGGACCTATAATACTTCCCAGCACCTCAATAATACCTGAAATCAGAGCAGCCGCAACACCTATCTTCCAGGCCATTTCAGGATCACCTGTTAGACTTAACGCAGGGGCTAACACACCAAACAGAAAGATAAACATTACTGGAGTACTAATTCCATAAGCAAGGGCGGTAACATTTGTACGGTTTTCCTTTTCAGCAAGCTTTTTTGCCATGTGAGCATAATATAAGTTCCCAACAAGAACAGCCACTGCGGCACCTGCAATTATTTTTCCGAAAACAATTTCTGCAGGAAATCCCATTCCCAATAAAATAACAGAAATTAGCACAAAGTTAGCCAGGTTATTTTGAAATAGTGCAAAAAAAGCATCAATGTCTTCCTTTTTAAATAGCGGATAATTTACTTTACTCAGTTTGAACACCTCCAGGATTTTTTTGGTTTCCTATTCCCTTGTATTAAGCCACCCTAATCATATATCACCTCCAACATTACTTATTTGCTCTTTAATCCAGCTACAATTAGTTAAAAAAAGTGCCCCACAGTAGCATTTCAAATAAGCTAATATAAGACACCGTTGCCCAAAATATTTTGCAAAACATAATTTATTATACACCTAATATAGTTTTGCAATTTATAGTTCGTTATTTTCTTAATAAATTTTCCATCAAACTGTTAAAAATATCTTCTTGTCGGGGCTATTTCTACTCACTGCATATGCATTAATGTTATATCCAAGCTTTATCAGCAAAAACTTGAGTAAAGTTTGCCTGATTGATTGATTGTCAGACAATTCTTAAAAACCCCTATGCCTCTATTTATATTATTCTCTGTTTGCTTTTAAAATCCTTCTAAGCAACTATAAAAATTTTCAATATTTAAAATAATGGTTTTATCCCCGTGGCACGATAAGCAGATTGATACCATCTATAATCTGGTATATTCTTTTCTTTGAAAGGGTACCGATTTTATCAATTAATTCACTTTTATCAACTGTAGTAATCTGACTAACATTTACTACACTCTGCTTTGGTAAATTACCTTCATCCTTCTCAAGGAGTACATTGCCTGGTATACCTGCTTTTTGAATATTGGACGTTAGAGCACAAACCACAGCAGTGTTCATTCTGCTTTTATTGAAAACATTATTCTGAATTACTACATATGGATGTCTATATGCAATCTTGGAACCTGTTTGATTTCCCATGTCAATCCAGTAAATGTCACCCTGATAGACTGACATTCTACCAATCCTCTCTTTCCACAGCTTTGTTTCTATGCTTGCGCATAATTTCAAGTATTTCTTTATCCTCAGGATCATCCGCCTGATAATGTTCATTAATCTCTTTAATTAGCAGCTCATTTTGCCTCTCCATAAGAAACCGTTCAAGTGCTATTGAATAAAGCCTGCTCCGTGAAATTTTCATTGTTACAGCTGCCTTTTCTGCTTCATCATAAAGCTTTTTTTCAATTGAGACAGCTGTTTTAACAGTATCAGCCATATTTAAAACCTCCATAACACATGGTTATACTAATAGCTATACCATAAGTATAACCATTGGTATAACCATGGTCAAGGTAATAAAAGCAGGCAGTATAAAAAGTACATATTAAAGGCAAAAATTGTATTTTCACCAATCCTTGTGTATAATTGAGGTGAGGGGACTGATTTTTATGGATCAATTACAGGAAGCTGAATTGAGAAAAACATATCTAGAGCGTGCAAAAAGAAAAAAGGAAGCCGAAGAGAAACGTAAAAGGGATGCCTTGATGAAGGCTAAAGAGGTAGCAGCATTCCTTAAACAAAGTTATGGCGTACGTGATGTTACCCTTTTTGGCTCTTTAGCATGGGGAAAACACTTTTCAGTCCATTCTGATATTGATTTGCTGGTTGAAGGTTTTCCAGAGGAGAAAAACTTCTGGAGAGCCCTGGCAGAATCAGAGCATAGGGCAGCTCCCTTTCCTATTAGTTTAGTTTTAGCAGAAGACGCTGCCAGGGGCCTGGTGGAAAAAGCAAAAAGGGAGGGAACGGTGCTGTGACAGGCAAAGAGTTTAGCGTTCTAATTGCCAGAATAAAGGAAGAGCTGGATAATATAGATGCCTTATATCAAGAGTTAAAAAGAAATGGCATCATCAAGGAAAAGCAAAGCGAACTACCTAGCGTGTACCTAAAAGATGATACCTTTGTTTTAAGGGCAACTGCTTCTATCTTACATGATTTTTATGTATCAGTAGAAAATATTTTTAAAATAATCTGCAAAGAGCTTGATGAAAGCATGCCAGAGGGTTCCGATTGGCATGTACAGTTACTTAAGCAAGCTTCCATGGAAATACCTGGTGTTCGACCCAAGGTTATTTCAAAAAAGGTAATGTTGGATTTAGATGAATATAGAGGCTTCAGGCATGTTTTTAGAAATGTTTATGGCTTTAACTTGAATTCAAAAAGATTAAAAGACTTGTTATCTAATCTACCCCAGGTTATAAAGACACTAGAAGAGGAGCTTGAAGCCTTTGTAAAGCTCCTGCAGAGGGTTATGAATAAACAATAGGACAGCAATAATTAAAAATTGAAGAAATGAAAGGGCAAAACTTATGAAAATAAGTGACGCAAAGCCGCGGGTCTAAGACTGTATTTTAACAGTTATGACAGCCGAGCTGCCGAGGTTTTTTAAAAGGGATTGATCTGTAATGCCCGGCAGAGGTGTTGCAGATTTTTATTTATATTAAGAAATGTCAGGATTCAACAAAACTCCCCCCCGAACTTAGTACAATTTTAGTATAATATTGTTAATAAACCAGCTTTTATATATGAATTAATCGAAATAAGGCAAATTTTCAAAGGGCAGGGAAAAACCATTAAAGAATATTTAAGGGAGTGGTCACATGTCATTCTTAAAGGTTATCATGGCAGACGATGAGCCTGGCATATTAGAACTGCTTGCTACAATTCTCAAGGGGTTTGAAGGTGCCAAGCTTGTGGGAAAAGCGGAAAATGCTAATGACACCATAAAACTAGCCAGATCTAGACACCCGGACCTGGCTTTTCTGGATATAGGCCTTCCCGACATGAATGGAATAGAGCTGGCCGAAAGGCTTAGAGAAATAAATCCTAATATAATTATAGTTTTTATTACTGCCCATAAAGACTATTCCCTGGATGCCTTTAAAGTCTATGCCTTGGATTACATATTAAAGCCCATTGATGAGGAGCGGGTTAAATCAACCTTTAAACGTATACTGAAGGGAGCAACTATTTCAGGAAATGGAACACCTTCATTTCCCTTAACAACACCCAGGCTTTCCATAAATCTGGGTAATGAATTGGTATTTGTAAGGCTTAATGATATTCAGTACATTGAGAAGGATGGGCGCTATACCGTGATTCACTGTGTAAATGGGAAATTTAAAACCAGACAGACCCTGCAGGAACTGAAAAAAAAGCTGGGTGCCGGTTTTTTCCGTTCCCATAAATCCTTCATTATTAATACTGAACATCTTGAGCGCATAGTCAATTATGCCAACTCTTCTTGTTATGAAATAAAATTTAAAAACTCTGAAAACAGGGCCCTGCTCAGCCGAGATCGTATACATGATTTAATGTTATATGCTGGTCATATTATCTAGGGGAATGGGGAAAATAACATGGATTTTATGCCAATAATACCCTTTCTGGGTGTATCACTTCCTGAAAGTCTAGTTTTATACTACATGATGTCTACCCTGGCAGGCAAAAGAGTATCATTTTGCACCCTTGCTGCGCTTGCCTTGGTGACCTCTCTTATCTCTTATTTTATCCGCTTATTACCAATAGCCTTTGGGGTTCACTCTTTCTTACAGTTGGCAATGATGACTATTTTTTTAATCCTTTTTCTCAAGTTGCCCTGGAGGAGAGCATTAACTGTGGTAATCTTTGCAGGTATAATACTGGGATTAGCAGAAGGCATCTTTGTTCCCTTTTTAGCCTGGTTTTTTTCCTTAAACCTAAACCAAATCATCTCAGATCCATTACTGCGTATAGCTTTTACCCTGCCTCATCTGGCTTTCCTGGCAGGCTTAACTTATACAGCTAATAAAAGACAGTGGCGCCTTTCATTAATTAAAAAAAGCCCCCTTTTTACCCTTTGCCTTGTCCAGGCCTTTATGCTGGCGCTATTAATGATTAGCTTTCACATTTATGCCTCAGGGGTTTATCCCAGCTTTACCATTAATACTCTAATAAATATCAGCATTATTGTCATATTAATTTCAGCATTGGCTACCATTTTCGTGGCTTTATATTTATTAAAGGTTGTAGAAAGAGAAGCCAGGCTACAAGCAGAGCTGCGCCATGCCAAGGAGAAGAATAAGTTAAATGTGAAAATTCAGGTTGAGCGTCATGACTTCTATAACCATCTTACAGCTATTTACGGGTATATAAAAATCAAAAAACACGACCAGCTCCAAGCCTACATTGAAAACCTCTACCAGTCTGTTCGTCATATTAAAAGTCTTTTAGATATTGAACCACCAGAGTTATCCGCCCTACTAAGTGTTAAGAAAGAGGAAGCTCTTAAAAAGGGCATTGATTTTCGTTGGCAGGTAAATGTTAATAATAAAACCCTGGCCCTTTCGCCAGAGGACCTTACCCATTTGCTGGGAAACCTGCTGGATAATGCCCTGGATGCTGCCAAAGACAGCCATAATCCAAAGATTGATTTAATTTTAAACTGCAGCAAACTAGGCCTGGAACTAAAGGTTGCAAATACAGGCAGTCCCATTCCCCCGGATATTAGAAATAATATATTTGCAGCCGGCTATACTACAAAAGATAAAAGCCAGCACAGCGGCCTGGGGCTGTACATAATTAATGAAATTATACAGCGCCTTGGCGGCCGGCTGGAATTAAGGGAGCCGGAAGACTATCCAGGTGTCCAGTTTGCAATATATATACCCTGGAATAAAGAATAACCTTTTTATAATCAGCTCCATATGGGGCTGATTTTTTGGAGCAGTGGGTTAGATTTTCCTATTTTCTATATGGTGAAGCTTATCCCGGAATCCATGAAGGGTTGGATGTCCATGATGCAGTTCAGTCTAATAGAGAAATAAGAAATGCTACCGTTGGTGAAGTAATAGGCCCAATTGGAGGTAAGCATGGCATTGTAAAAGTTTATGATGACTGGTTAAATGAAACTATTGTATATATGCACATGAAAAATATTAAGGTTACTGTAGGTCAGTAGGAACATCAACCATTTTGGGTAATCAAAGTAATACAGGAACTGATGGTATCCATTTACATGTACAGGCTTTGGATGGTAGATGGCCTGAAGATAAACTTATTCCAAGTGGAGAAGATACCAATTTAGAATCACGTATACCCTATTGGTATATAAATTATTGGATTTAATTACCTCAATCTATTATGAACCATTTTTATTGTTAAGCATACTATAATTAGATTTATAAGAGAGATACTATCTCTCTTATAAATCTAATATTTTATGATTAAAGAAAGGAATTAATTATGCATATTAAAAGAATGCTTGGACTAATAAGTGTAGTTATCTTATTTTTTTCTATGTTAGGATGTAACATAAATACAATCTCTAAAGATAATTACAATAATAATAAAAACTATCTAAAAGATTCTGATTTTTTTTTATATGAATTAGCTTGGATAAATTCTGATATCTTAATAGCTAAAATGGTATCAAGAGAAGATAAATCACTTGGAGAATTAAAAGGCAGAGTCATTCTATGGAATCACCTAACGAATGAGCAAAAGGTTATTTACGAGGGAGTTGAAATGCCAGGTGTTTTACCACATGGTACTATACTTGATAATAATGGACTTTTATATACTTTTGATGGACTTGCATACTTAGTATTTGATACCAGTACCTTTGAATTAAAAAATATTGTAGAAGTACCAGGTATAGCTGGTCAATTTCATCCGTCTATTAATGGAGAATTTGTAATGAGGGGACCTGATGGTTTGACGATATATACGCCAGATAATCCTGAAGAATTATTAATATTAAAGGATGACCAAGATATGATTACAGAAAGCGGAATACCATATACAATTTTTTATGAAGGCCCTGAATTATCATCAGATGGAAAATGGATTGCATTCTATCAAATGGCAGCGGATTTTCTAATTCCCCCCAGAATTGGCCTGATATCAAGAGATGGAAGTGTAGAAAAACTTTTTGATTTTGATACAGCTACAAATTTCACTTGGGCTAGTGACCCGGAAACCATAATCGCAATCAATGAGGGAGGTATATTTAAAGGCCCTTTGGAAATTAAAGTATTTAATATTTTATCGGGAAAAACAATATCAGCTTTATTTGATCAGCCTATTGAAAATCAAAAATTAAGCTATATGATGATCGCAGACACCTATGACACTAAAATATTATTACAAGCTGGTATTTTTAAAGAAGATAAACAATTGCTGCCACTACTTTTATTTGACTGGAATACCGGGGAAAAGAAGTTTTTAACATCCATAGACTATTTATCCGTTTCCGCAACTTTTTCTCCAGATGGAAAGACTATAGCTGCAGTAAGCCTTGATGAAATAGAACAAATTAGTTTCATTCCTGTTAATTAAAATTTTATACAATGGAATGGTAAAGGATACAATACAAAAACACAAGGAAATAATATCAAAGTATTGTTGATTGCACCATAATTATTTGTTGTGCCGACAATTAGGGAGTAGACTTTTCTTACTTAATAACAGATGAGGACGATACTGTTCAATTTATATGTTCAATTTACTATAGTGTCTTTTGTTGACCCTGGTATTTCTTTTTGGTATTATGATGGAAATGATTTAAAAGCTAATCATTATGGTTCCCAAGGGTTTGCTTCTATGAGAACCATACTTAAGCGAGAGGTGAATCTATGAAACGAGATAACTTATTATCCGGAATATCACATTTACTTATTATAGGTGGTGCATATGGATTTATTATCACCCTAATTATTTACCTACTCGAAAAAGACAAGTCAGACTTTTTAAATAATAATCTTAAGCAAGCTATTGGGATGCAAGCTCTTGTATTATCATTAAAAATTTTAGTAAATATTGGGAGAGTTTTTGGTCTAGTACACCCTTTTCAAAATATTATATTTGAAACAATTAAGTTGGATATAATTAGTTTAATGCTAAACATAATAGTAATACCCTTTGCTATATATGCTTCTATTAATGTTTTTAAAGGTAGATTTTTTAAATACCCTGTAATTGGCGAATACATACATAACTACAAATCTCAAAACTGAATGTTAGTGGTTTTCGCTATCCAGGTGTCCAGTTTGCAGTATATATACCCTGGAATAATTGAGCTTTAAACTGAATAAATTACAAAAAATTTGCTTTTTAAAAAATCAGCCCTAAAAGGAGCTGATTTTTTTATGCACTGATTTTAACGGTTCAAGCAGCAATTCATACAGGTTGCACCGCGTTTCTGACATGTTGCGTACATCATATAGGCAAATTATGACATAAAATGCTAAAATTCTTTACAGGGGGTGACAAAATATGCGCGGGATCTCCATTCACAGCCTGGGGTATATGGTTGGAGCCCATATAGCCAAAAAGGTTGATCAACCTGATAGGGCTAATTTCCTTGGCTACGGTGCGGAAATTTTAATTGGCGGTATTGTAAAGCTGGCCGTTCTCTTCCTTGTCAGTGCTGTTTTAGGTATTGTTATAGAAGCTGCTCTTTTACTTGCTGTCATAGCTGTTGTGCGTACTTTATCAGGTGGTGCCCATTGCTCAGCCTATTACCGGTGCCTGATTACAAGTGTCCTTGTATTTACCACCCTGGGCTATACCATTAAGACCATGCATCCATTAATGAGTTTACTACCCTCAGCAGCTTTGGCCGGAATCATTACCTTATATACTTATTTATACTGGGGATATGCCCCCCAGGCACCCCTGAACAAACCATTTAAAAGCAAAGCTGCAGAAACAGACTTTCGCTGCTATACATTAATAGCAGTATTTAGTCTATCCCTAATCGCATTATTACTGGGAACTGAAAGCTTGACAAGCTGGATAATTGCAGGTGGTTTATTGTGGCAGGCCTTTACCTTGACCCCTGCAGGACATGGGTTTATTAAATTTATGGACGTCTTGCTCAGCCCTGGAAGGGAGGAGGTGAAGAACAATGTTGAAGCTGTTAACAAGAGCCATGTATAGCGGAGCAGCTGCAGTATTTGCCCTGGTTGCCATGACTAATATTGGTACAACAAGTTGGTTCATGATGTATCAGCCAGTTCCTCCCAAGAAATACTAGATACGACACGACAAAATGCCCACTAAGTGGGCATTTTGCTATTATGCACAAAAATCAATATGCAGCCCAATTTATATTATAGGACGCCGCACTAAAATGTACTATGCTTAGATAAAATGTCAATTTGTCAAGCCTGACCCCCAAGGAGTTTTTTTACTCTTTCCACTACTTCTGGTATGGCTGCTGCAACTGGCTCACAGCAGCCCTCCTTGAAGTTGGTGTTATCCTCTATCTCTATGGCCAGGATGGTTATTTTCTCTGGGACAGGCATGTTCATCATCCTGCCAAATTCCAACAGGGTAGCCAGGTTCAGGTCATGTATTGAGGCCAGGCGTATTGTATTCTTTAAGGTTTCGGGAGAAAACTCATAGATGTCCCCAACCCTGCCCCCTCTGGTTTTAATGGAATCAATCAAGATTGCTTCCTCATAGCCCAGGAACAAATCCAGCAGGTTAAAGCCTGCCAGGGATGCTTCTATTACATCTACTGAAGCATCACCTAAAAGGCTCTTTTCCAGTTCTCTGGCAGCAAATATGCCCACGCCATCATCACTTAAGATTGGGTTTCCCAGGCCTATGACAACCTTTTTCCCCATTATTTCCATTTTTTGTGCCTCTTGTGCTTGCTCTGCTTGACCTACTGGCATATTTTCTCCTGCAAATTGCCCCGGCTGTCATAGATGTTTATTTCCAGGGGAGCCTTGCCCGGCAGTGAGTGGGTGGCACAGGAAAAGCAGGGGTCATATGCCCTGAAAGCCATTTCCACCATGTTTAGCAAGCCCTGGTTAACTTCCCCATTCTTGATAAGTCCCTTGGCAGCCTTGCCAATACTCATGTTGATTGCACCATAATTATTTGTTGTGCCGACAATTAAATTGATCTTCCTGGTCATGCCATTTTCATCAGCCACATAATGGTGGAATAGGGTACCCCTGGGTGCTTCTACAACACCAACACCTTCTCCTGGGGTTTCAGTAGGAAGAACTCTAAAGTTTGGACTAATGACCTCCTCATCTTCTGCCAGCTCAACAAGCCGTTCCGCTGCATATAAAAGCTCTACCAGACGAGCCCAATGGAAGGCAAGGGTAGCCTGGATGGGCTTTCCGCCAAAGGTATCAACCAGCTTGCCGTAGGCCTCATTGGCCAGGGGAGTGGCCATACCGTCAGATACGTTAATTCTGCCAAGGGGCGCAACACGATAGATGCCGCTATCCTTGCCGTCTGTAAAGCCCTTCCAGCCCACTGACTTCAAATAGGGAATTTTAAGATATGTCCATGGTTCCACATGCTCTTCTATATAATTTAGATATTCAGATGCATCAAACCTGGCCACTTCTTTTCCTTCTGGATCTACCACCCGTATCTTACCCTCATAGAAGTTCATCTGATTATTCTCATCGACAAGTCCCATGGAGTAGGTATTTAGCTGATAGGCATCACTCATAATGAGGTCCACGTACCCTTTATTCTTCAGCACCACATCCTCAAATATCTTTAGAGAAGCCCTGGCAAATTCCAGACAGGATTTTGCCATTGTCAATATTTCATCCCTTTGTTCGGCATTTATCCCCTTGCTCATTCCACCAGGTAGACCTGTTATGGGATGGGTAGCCTTGCTGCCTATCATGGCCTGAATTTTTTGTGCATAGGCACGATGCTTGATAACCTCGCCTCCTATCTCCAATCCTACTTTGGCAACAACGCCAAGGATATTTCTCTCAGCCGGGTCTGCATCTGGGCCCACAACAAAATCAGGGGCAGCCAGTGCATAGAAGTGAGCAATATGGGAATGGACATACTGGGCTGAATACATGATTTCTCTTAACAGTTTTGCCGTCCTTGGAGGGTCTACCTTGTAAACCCTGTCTAACGCTTTCACACCTGCCAGGTGGTGAGCTTGCGGTCAGACCCCGCAGATTCTAGGTACTATTCTCACAACCTCTTCAATAGGTCTTCCCTCACAAAACTTTTCAAAGCCTCTTAATTCTGGAATCTGCACATAGGAATTTTCCACATTGCCCTCTTCATTTAGAAAGATGGCTATTTTGCCATGTCCTTCTAAACGTGTAATGGGATCTATTGTAATCTTTTTCATGATACACCCTCCCTTCTTTTCCCCTGCAGCATGGAGCCTGCAAGGGTAAATCTATAGAATGTGCCAGCCGGATCTAATATTTTATCAACTATCCTTTTTATTTCCCCGGGGTCGTTGCTGTCTATAAGAGACCCTATGGTGCCTATGAGCTTGGCACCCTGATCAAGGCTGCCTTCAGTTGGGCCAAAACAGCCCCTGCAGGGCATATCCATGGCAGTACACCTGCCGCCACAGCCACCCCTGGTAACAGGGCCAAGGCAGATTAATTCCTGCTCTAAGAGACATTTTTCTGAATCCATCATAATTTCTATGGGCCTTTTAATGTCAGTAATCTTTTTCTCCTGTTTTACCTTGGAGCACTCATCACATAATGTTTTGCTGCCTGCAAAGATGGTACCCTTTGCAGGAACAGCCCCGCCTATTAGTGCACTCACAGCTGCCCAGATAGTATCTGGAAGGGGTGCACAGCCTGGAATATAATACTCCACATCTACTACCTGATCTAAAGTATATACATGGTCATAAAATTCAGGTATGTCCAGTTCCCCTTCTGGTGCGTTAAAGTGTGTTCTGGGATAGATTTTTTCCGGGTTATTGGTTGACTCTGTTTCCAGGTATACTCTTCTTAGAATCTCTTCTCTGGTGAAGAGATTGGCCAGTGCAGGGATGCCTCCAAAGCATGCACATGAGCCAAAGGAGATAAGTATCTTGGATTTCCTGCGCAAAAGCTCTGCCATCTCATGGTTTTCGTCATTTCTTATGGCACCGCTAAAAAGACATACATCGATTTCCTTGTCTTTCATGGCCTTAACATCCTCAACCTTGGGATCTAGAGCCAATGGCCAAAAAACAATGTCTGCCGCTTCAGCCAGGGCCAGTATCCTTTCATTTATGTCCAATATGGCAACTCCACATCCTCCACAATCAGCTGCCCAGTAGGCAGCAACCTTCAGCTTAGGCAAGTTTCTCCCCTCCCTTGGACACCTTCATTGGGCCTAGTTGTTTTATCTCCTGGGTCATATCTGCAACGATTTTTGCAAAATTCTCACCTTCTGAAGCAGATACCCATACAAGCTTGAAGCGTTCCCTTTCAATGCCTAGTTGTTCAAGCATCTTAGATAAAAGTGGTTCTCTTCTTAAGGTTTTTACATTACCATCCAGGTAATGACAATCTCCAATGTGTCAGCCACTGACAAGGACACCATCTGCTCCATCTTTAAAAGCCTTCATGACAAACAATGGATCAACCCTGCTGCTGCACATTACCCTGATAATCTTAATATTTTCAGGATACTTAAAACGGGAGATGCCGGCTAGATCTGCTCCTGCATAGGAGCACCAGTTGCAGAGAAAGCCTACAATATTGGGCTCAAAACCCTTGTTTTCACTCATAATCCACAAACCCCCTCTATCTGAGCGAATATTTGCTCCTTGGTAAAATGGGAAATGGCAATTGCACCTGATGGACATGTAGTGGCACAGGTACCGCAGCCCTTACAGACAGCTTCATTAATATAGGCCACCTTTTTGTCCTCATCAAAGGTAATTGCATTATACCTGCACATGTTGAGACAGCTCTTACAGCCTGAACAAATATCCTGATTTAACATGGCTATAATTGGTGATATTTTTACCTTTCCTGTTGCTATAGCCGCCATTGCCTCGGCAGCTGCAGCAGAACCCTGCGCCACTGTATCGGGAATATCCTTGGGACTTTGACAGGTCCCAGCAATATAGACACCTTCAGTTGTGGTTTTAACAGGGTCCAGCTTGATATGGGACTCCAGGAAGAACCCTGATTCTCCCCGGGAGATGTTAAAGATTTGACTTACCCTGTCACTATCCTTTCTAGGAATCAGGGCGCTATTTAGAATGACCATGTCTACTGGAATTTCCCTGTATACCCCTAGTAAAGTATCCTCAACCCTGACAGTCAATTGGCCTTCAATATTTGTAACTTCCGCTCCCTTTCCACGAATAAATGTAACGCCTTCATCTTGGACCCTGTTATAAAATTCCTCATACTGCTTTCCAAAGGTTCGCATATCCATATATAAATCATAGACCTCTGCTTCAGGAAGCTTTTCCTTGGCCAGGTGAGAGAATTTCACAGAGCTCATGCAGCATACCCTGGAACAATGCTTGTGATACTTTTCGTCTCTGCTGCCTATGCAGTGGAGTACGGCAACCCTCTTGGGCTTGGTCCCATCCTTGAGAACAATTTTCCCCTGGGTTGGACCAGATGCATTGGTCATCCTTTCAAACTGCATACTTGTGATAACGTTATCATAGATCCCAAAACCCCACTGGGGAGCAATGCTGGGATCAAACATGTCATGACCTGTGGCAAGGATAATAGCTCCTGCTTCAATTTCCACTATTTCTTCCTTTTGTTCAAAATCTATGGCTTCCCTCTGACAGGCTGTCACACAGGGCTGCTTGCATTTGCCTTTAGTCAGCATGAGGCACTTGTCTGCATCTACAATGGCCTTTAAGGGAACTGCCTGGGGAAAGGGTATATATATGGCACTTCTCTTACCTAATCCTGCATCAAACTCACTTGGTATTTTGTTTTTGTATACACAAACCTCGACACAATCATTACAGCCAGTACAGACATCCTCTTTTACATATCTTGGTTTTTTCTTGATTTTAATCTTATAATTACCCACAAAGCCGTCTACTTCTACCACCTCAGAATGGGTCATTAAAGTTATGTTGGGGTCTTGATCTGCATTTACCATTTTAGGAGTTAAAATACAGGCTGCACAATCCATGGTGGGAAAGGTCTTATCAAACTGGGCCATGTGTCCCCCAATGGACGGCTCCTTCTCTACCAGTACCACCGGATAACCAGCTCCCCCTATTTGCAGTGCCGCCTGAATGCCTGCTATTCCTCCGCCCACCACCAGGGTAGTTCTATTAACAGGCATTTCCCTCTGTTCAATAGGCTCATGGAATACCACCCGTTTAACAGCAGCCCTTGTTAAAGCTGCAGCCTTCTTAGTTGCTGCATCATAATTAGTGGAAACCCATGAACAGTGCTCTCGAATATTGGCCATTTCCAGTAAAAATCCGTTTAAGCCACCCTGCTGCACTGCCTTTCTAAATGTAGGCTCATGCATTCTGGGAGAACAAGCTGCCACAACCACCCTGGTAAGCTTGTGCTCAGCTATATCCTGTTTAATAAGATTCTGGCCAGGGTCCGAGCACATGTATTTGTAATCCCGCGCAACCACCACATTTTCCATGCCATTGGCCTCTTCAGTAACCTTTTCCACATTTACCGTTCCGGCAATATTACTTCCACAATGACAAATGTAAACACCAACTCTCTCCTGCACATCAACCACCTCCTATACAACGCTTTTTAATACTTTATTTGATGATACAATACTCTTGTTTAAGCCAAGCTTCTCTTTACTGATGCCAAAAGCTACTCCCATTAGCTGGGTAAAATAAATTACAGGGATGTCATAGGTTTTGCCATACTTTTTGCTCACCTTGTCTTGATAGGCATCAAGATTTAATTGACATACCGGACATGTAACAGCCACAGCCCTTGCACCTGCCTCTTTGGCTTCATCCAGCAGTTCCTTGATCATCTTCAAGGCAAGGTCCTCATTGGAAATAACCAGGGAGTTGCCGCAGCACCTTGTTTTGCGATAGTAGGGTAAGACCTTTGCCCCCAGACCTGCTAACAACTCATCAAGAGATGTTGGCTGTTCCGGATCATCAAATCCACCAGGTCTGACAATCTGGCAGCCGTAGTAGGGCACTACCTCTAAATCCTTGAGCGGATTGACAACTTCTTTTTGGATTCTATCCAAACCTATATCCTCCATGAAAATCTGCAGCAGGTGTTTGACCTTTGGTTTTGTTATTATACTCTTGTCATTACCACCTGTAAGCAATTGGGTTAGCTCATTTGCCAGATCTGGATATTTTGCAAATTTAACATGAACCTGACTCAGCCTCATATAGCATGCATTACAGGATACTACGAGTTCCTCCTGTTTGCACTTCATTAGATTTAGACCTGCCAGGGCCAGGGCCATTTTTTGATCCTCTGCTGCAGCAGCTGTAGCCCCGCAGCAATTCCAGTCCTTAATTTCTAACAATTCCATTCCTAACTTTTTGCAGGATTCATCAATGGACATTTGATAGTCTAATGCTGCACCATGAAGCGAACAGCCTGGATAATATGAATATATCATTTCCTTCCCTCCCTTAACCGGGAAAGTATTCTCCGGAATTCCTCTTTATTTGCTATTGACGGAGCAGTTAAATGCATCCTCCCCCTTACCAGCAGCTTTACTCCCAGGGGTGCCATGCCAAGCATTTTCATTGGATTTGTCTTAAGTGCAAAGATGGTCATGAGCTTTCCTTCATTTAACCGTCCATTATCTGTAACCAGCTTGTTAAAAGTCTTGTAAAGTACAGGTCCAGGCAGTTTTTTGTCAACATACCCCTGTTCAATAGCCATATTTTTTAATAGATAAATGATTTCTGTGACAGGAATACCTCGCGGACAACGAACACTGCATGAATAGCACGATGCACATAGCCAGATTGCCTTACTGCTTAAAACCTCCCTCTTCATTCCAACCATACCCATAAGTATCATTTTCCTTGGTGTAAACTCCATCTGGAAGCTGGACGGACAGCTTCCTGAACAGGTTCCACACTGGATACATTGGACTATCTTTTCTCCTCCTGGCACACTTTTGATGGCACTAATAAAGCTTTCATCTAGCTGTTCCTGTTTAAGTACAGGTATAGCAACCATGGTCTCCCCCCTTACTCTTGATCAAATCATATTTACCATTTTTCCAATAATGTTTATAGATTTTCGAATTTTCAGTTATTTAATTTTTAAATAGCAACTATGCCATTCCTTAATCAACAAATTCTAGGCAGCTCCTCTCCTTCCAACAGCATTAGAGGTCTTTTAACTCCCAAATCCGTTTCCAGCAATACCGTACCTTTTAAATCCCTTGAGGCAACCCTGCCAATAACCTGTGCATTTTTGCCCAGTGGATGGGATTGCAGCACTCTCATTATTTCTTCCTCCTTACTGGGATTGGCAATAATAGCAAGCTTGCCCTCATTGGCAAGGTAGAGGGGATCAAGGCCTAACATATCACACCCGGCTCTTACTGAGGGGTGCAGGGGAATTGCCTTTTCACAAATTTCCATTTTCGTTCCAGACTGATGTGCCAGCTCTAGTAAAATGCTTGCCAGTCCCCCTCGAGTGGGATCTCGCATACATGAAATCCCTCCAACATCAAGCAGCTCTTTTACCAGTCCATTTAATGGTGTACAATCACTTTTCAGGTTCACTCCAAAGGATAAGCCCTCTCTGCAGCTTAGTATGGCCATGCCATGGTCACCTATGGTTCCATTAACGATTACCAGATCATCAACATTAATATTTTTTGGAGATACAGAAGCACCCTCCGGGACTATCCCAATTCCTGAGGTGTTAATGTAAATCCTATCCGCACTCCCCCTTTCAACTATTTTTGTATCACCTGTCACAACATACACATCTGCCTCTACAGCTGTCTCATATAAAGATATTAGTATTTCCTGCAAATCCTTTATTAAAAACCCTTCTTCTATAATCAAACCCACACTCATGTATTTGGGGATGGCACCTGCAGCTGCCAGGTCGTTTATTGTGCCGCAAGCAGCCAATTTGCCTATGTTCCCCCCGGGAAAAAATATTGGAGATATGACAAAACTATCTGTGGTCATGGCAATTGTGCCCTTTTTAAGGGGCAGCAGGGCAGAATCATACAACTCATGACCATTGTTATTATTAAAAATCGGATATATGATTTCTTCAATGAGCTCCCTGGAAAGTCTGCCTCCACTTCCATGGGCTAGAGTAATTGTATCCATTAAGTTCCTCCTAATTTACTTCCTTTTTATTTTCTTGGTTTACTGCCCTTAAGCTTCATAACGATAGTAAGCAGCACATGCTCCCTCAGTTGAGACCATACATGGACCAAAAGGATTAAGGGGTGTACATAAGCCTTTAAACAAATCACATTCATTGGGTGTTTTTAACCCCTTTAATATATCACCACATGAGCAAATTGCTTCTTTTTCATTTATATAATGATGATCCATTGCTAAACCAAATTTCACAGATGCATCGTAATCTCTATATTCTTCTCTTATATGCAGGCCGCTGTTGGGTATCACACCAAAGCCTCTCCACAGCACATCACCTGTCCTAAAAACTGTGTCCATGGTCTTTCTGGCTATGGGATTCCCATCTGGTTTTACTCCTCTAATATACTGAATATCTATTTTGGCCTTATTCTGTCTCATTTGCAGCAGCAGAAGGTACAGTCCATCTAATATGTCATGGATTTCAAAACCTGTAATAACACAAGGCTTCTTATACTGCTCTGCAACAAAGGTATAGGGAGAAGTTCCAATAATTGTACTTACATGGCCTGGGCAGATGAAACCATCAAGCTTTACCGAACCATCACAAAGGAGAGCCTCCAGCGCAGGAGGAACAAGCTTATGCATGGAATAAACAGAGTAGTTTCCAAGGCCCTGGCTTTTGGCTTGAATTATGGACAAGGCTGCTGTAGGAGCTGTAGTTTCAAAGCCAACTCCCAGGAATACCACCTCATGATCAGGGTTATTGCTGGCTAATCTTAATGCCTCTAGGGTTGAATAAACAACCACCACACCAGCACCCTGGCTTCTTGCTGCATTTAGAGTGCCTTTACTCCCCGGCACCCGCAGCAGGTCCCCAAAGGTTGCTATTATAACCCTTTTGTCTTTGGCTAGCTCCAGGTAATTATCAATCTCCCTATCATGGGTCACACATACAGGACATCCCGGCCCGGAAATGAGTCTAATGTTATCTGGAAGTACCCTTCGCAATCCGCTCCTGCCTATGGCCATGGTATGGGTCCCACAAATTTCCATTATGGAAACTGCAGGCAATCCCCGGGCTAGAGTTTCAATGTCTTTAAGTTTTTCAGAATAATTCCTCTCAGTATTGTGAAGCTTCATGGATTTCCTCCCACAGCTTAAGGGTCTCTTTTGCCTCAGCCTCGTCAATTTTATGAATGGCATATCCTGCATGGACTAACACCCAATCACCTGGAAGTGCCTCGGGCGTTAAGGCAATGGAAATATTTTGTGTCAAGCCATTGACCTCCACAACTGCCATTTCCCCATCAGTACTTATTATTTTAAAGGGTACTGCCAGACACATGCTCATGCACCTCATTTCCTATTATAACCTGCCCCAGGGATATGCCCCCATCATTGGCAGGAACCTGCTTGTGACAATAAACCAGCAGACCTCTTTCTTTTAAAGCATTCACCAAGAGCTGTGTTAAAAGTATATTTTGAAAAACTCCCCCTGATAGGACAACCTTTTGCAGTCCTGTTTTTTCTGCAATGGCAAGGATGCCATCTTTTATTGCAGCTGCAATACCAAGGTGAAATTTATATGCCATTTCCTCAGGTCCAACAGCCCTTTCTAAATCGAAAAGTATTTCTTCCCACATGCCTGCAGTGTCTAATTCAAACATGACCTGTTTTCCGGGATGCATTTGCAGTGTGTAATGCTCTTTAACCGGCCTGGACTTCCTGGCTAGGCTCTCTAGCTCCATGGGTGCCTGCCCTTCATAGGACTGGCTTTTACATACACCCATGAGTGCTGCCGCTGCATCAAACAGCCTGCCGCAGCTTGAAGTCATTACCGTATTGATTTTTCTTTCAAGCTGTCTTTCAATTACCCTTGCCTCATTATCCTCAATGCCCTTGAGCCATTTGGCGGCAAGTTTCCTCCCATGGCTGCCCAGGGTTGTGACAAGAAAGCTGTATGCCATACGTTCTGGTCTTTTTATGGTAATATCCCCACCAGGCAGGGGCACCTGGGACAGGTGTCCAGCCCTTTCAAAGGAACCATAATCCCCAACAAAAAACTCAAAACCCCAGATGGTCCTGTCAGTTCCAAATCCCGTCCCATCACAGACAATGCCAATGACCTTTTCTGTTAATCCATTTTCAACCATACAGCTAACCATGTGGGCGTGGTGATGCTGAACACCTATAATGGACCCTCCCCATTTTGCAGATGCCTCCCGGGCATAATGTGTGGTCTGGTAATCTGGGTGCAGGTCATGGACAATGACTTCTGGTGCAATGTTTAAAAGTGAGGTCATTTTCAGGACTGTATCCCTGAACAGCTGCAGGTTTAAATAATTATCCATGTCACCCAAATACTGGCTTAAGAATACTTCCCTGTCTCTACCCAGGGCAAAGGTGTTTTTTAAATTACCGCCGCAAGCCAGTACGGGTTTTCCTATATTTGTATCTATACCTATGGGCAAGGGCACAAATCCCCTGGCCCTCCTTATTGGCTGCCAGTGGCCATTTATTACATGCCCTACCGAGTCATCACAGGGATTTTCAATTTGTCTATCATGTACTACAAGGTAATCAGCAAGATCCTTTAATTTTTCCCTGGCATCCTCATTTGTAGTAATTAAAGGGTTGCTTGCTAGATTAGCACTTGTTGCCACCAGAATTTTAACTTCAGGAGAAAACAGCAATAGATGCAGGGGTGTATAGGGAAGCATAAAGCCCAATGTATCCAGGCCGGGATTAATATCCCTTGCTAAAACCCTTTTAGCTTCATCCCTTTGCTTTAATATTACTATTGGCTTTGCCGGGCTCACCAGATATTCCTCTTCTGTTGTAGATAGAAAACAGCACTTTCTAACATTGTCCAGATCTGCTGCCATTAGTGCAAAGGGTTTTCCATCTCTTAGCTTATTGTTTCTTAATCTACTTACAGCAGCAGTATTAGCAGCATCACATATCAAGTGAAAGCCACCTAATCCCTTGACTGCAAGGATATTTCCATCTTGTATCAACCTGCTCAGGTCAACCTCATGTGAATATCCAAGAAACCTTCCCTGAAAATCTTCGACATATACAAGGGGGCCGCATGCTCTACAGGCATTTGGCTGGGCATGAAATCTTCTATCCAGCGGGTCCTCATATTCCTGCAGGCATTTGGGACACATTTTGAATTCCTTCATTGTGGTCAAATGCCTGTCATAGGGAATACCCTTGATAATAGTATACCTGGGCCCACAGTTAGTACAGTTGGTCAATGGATATAAATATCTTCGATTTTCTGGGTCCAGGATTTCTCTTGCACAATGGGAACAGATTCCTAGATCTGGTGTTATTAAGGCTTTTTTATTGCCAGATGTATGACTTTCCTGAATAAAAAATCCAGAATAATTCTTAAACTCAACCTCTTTAACTGAAAAACTCTCAATAACTGCCTGGGGTGGAGGTGCCTGCATTAAATCTTCAACAGCAAGGTTAACTGCCCTGGTGCTGCCCTCCCAATGAATGGTAACTCCCTCAGAGCTGTTATATACCCAGCCCTTCAAACCATATTTAAGTGAAATCTTATATACCCAGGGCCTGAAGCCCACACCCTGAACCACTCCTGAGATCTTTATTTCGCCAGCTGTTTTTTGGTTTTCCATGCTATTTCATCCCCTAGCCAGCTATACCAATCATCCATGCCTTCTCCTGTCAATGCAGATACTTGAAATATTTTTATCCTGGGATTAAGGCTGTATACATCATTAAAGAAACTATTCATGTTAAAATTGGTATAGGGAATTAAGTCTACCTTGTTTAAGATACAGGCTTTGGCTTCTGAAAACATCATAGGATATTTTAGGGGCTTGTCATCACCTTCTGGAACACTGCTGACAACTACCTTGAAATCCTCTCCCAGGTCAAAAACTCCAGGACAGACAAGATTTCCTACATTCTCAATGATTATAATGTCCAGGCCCTTTATGTTAAATTCTTCCATGGCCTTGTAAACCATATCGGCACTCAAGTGGCATCCGCCTTCTGTATTTATCTGGACCACTGAAACTCCATGGCTGTTTATCCTCTCTGCATCCCTGCTGGTCATGAGGTCACCTTCAATGACCCCTATATTAAATACTGTCTTTAACTCATCAATGGTTCTTTCCAGGAGAGTGGTTTTACCCGCTCCAGGAGAGCTCATCATATTAATGCACAAGGTTTTTTCTTTGGCAAACAAGCTTCTATTAAGCTGTGCCTGGCCCTCATTGCGGGTCAATATGTTTTTTACAACCTTGATTTTCATGGCTACTCCACCTACTCGCCTTCAATATAGTCAACATACAGCTCTCTGCCGGAAAGTATCTCCCTGGCGCCGCCACCACAGTTTTTACAGGCAGGGCCAAGGTTAATCAGGTACTCATTTGCACACCTGCTGCATAGTGCAACTGCTTTAATTTTTTCTACTTCAAGTACTGCTTCCTCATGTGGGGAGTTTTCAACAGACAACTGCCAGCAGAATTCAAGAACCTCTGGCACAACACCTGTGAGCTCCCCAACAACAATTTTTACCTTTTTTAAGGTTTTTATATTGTGCTCCTTTATCTGGCAATTTATCACATCTAACATATTGTCTAATATTGCCATTTCATGCAAATTAGTCACTTCCCATTTTTATTTTATCAAATAATTTAAATATTTTGTTAAATAATTTTCTATATACTTATGGTAAAAACCTTTAATATATCCAAGTTTCTTTTATTATTTTTTCCAATAATGGTAATGCAAAACATAAATAAACCATAAAATTATCTTATTAACCTATAAACAAAAGCTACTATCAAAGAGGAAAGACAAAGGAACCGTCCCTTTGTCTTTCTTTGTCTTGTTACATGCTCTATATCTTATTTGTCTTATAGCTCAAGATGCAGATTGCCCTCTGCATCAAACTTTAGTTTTTCTTCTCCTAATACTTCTACATAATCTCTTTCCTTGACCTGCTCAAGTAGAGCCTCAGATACAAGGATTTCTTTTACCTCCAAGGTGTTTTTAATGAATGCAACCCTGGCATCTTCCATTGTCACCTTTCTGTTGCAGCAGGACAGGGCGGTTAAAATAGCCTCTCTATCTGAGTTCTGGATAATGGGTATAAAACCTCTTTCTAGGAAGCCTGAGCATATTACATTGGCATAGGTAGTTTCCAGATCAACCTTTTCATACAACCTCCGGGTAATAACATCTGCAAGGCCTATTCCCAGGGCATTATGGTGACTTTCCTCTGTCAAGTCAAGGCAGACAATCCTGTAAATAAACAAATCATCACTTTCCTCTTGACCCCTGACAAGTATTCTGCCGGTAATATTAGAATCCATGCCTACTCCGCTAATGTTTTTGCCCATTTCCTGAACAACAAGAACATCAGCATTTCTAAAGGGCAGGCTCGGCATGAGCTTTTTAGCTTCAATAATTAGTTCCTTTTCTCTTTCTTCTATTTTATCCTTGGGTAAAACTTCAATGATAGCTGTAGTATCCTCGGCATTTTCCAAAACAGCTATCCCAAGAAGAATAGGTGCTTTTTCCATGATTACCATGGCAGCCCTTGGTATTAGCTTGGCAAGTCCATAGATGCCAAACTCATGGATAGCCAATGCTCCAATATGGTTTCCAAAACCAATGGCCACTTGCTTTAATAGACCACTTTCAGTAATATCATGAAAATCAGTATGGGGCTTGATTCTGTTCAGCAGAATAAGCCCATCCATTGCTAGGGCAATCTTGTCGCAATATACAGGCATTCCTTCAGGTTCAAGGGTTCCTACCTGCTCAACCTCCATGCTGCTTAAAACAGGTGCACCCACTGTCTCCTCTGTTATACCATAACCCTTTAAGTATTCTTCCTGACCCTCTGCAGTAGCTCCTCCATGGCTTCCCATTGCAGGAATTATATGAGGAATGGCACCGTGCTTTTTAACTTCAGCTACAACTGCTTTGACCATTTTGGGAATTTGGTATATACCCCTGCTGCCCACTGCAATTCCAATTTTGGCTCCTGGAGAAAACAGCTCCTTATACTGGCTTATACCATCAGCAATAGCTTCCTCAACATTTTCAATTTTTTTAACATTAAAGTCCTGTTTAATGCGATACATCCTGGGTATTTCTTTAACTCTCATTTTGTACCCCTCCATTTCAACTATTATTTTATATCCTTCCCTTTTGTTTTTCAACTTACATATGTAAAGAACAACCATCCCGGTTATTTTATTTCCCCAATCATAATTACTGCCTATCCCATGAATGCCCCACTAGCCTGCTCATGGGTTTGACCCTAACATCAGGTTGGTAAGCTGCTGCTATTGCTTAGAGTTTATAATCCAGCAGGCACATGGCCTGCTGGATTATATAAAAAGGAGGTTGGGTTAGGTGTTTATAGCTTTATCTAATAGCTCCATGGGATGGAGTGTATTAGCCTTGATCTTTCTGCTTCTGAGTCCATGGCCAAGCTGCATCATGCATGCTGGACAGGAGGTAGCTAGAATATTAGCTCCAGTTTCCCGAAAATTATCCAGCTTCATCTGGAGAATGGCCTCAGAGTTATCATCCTGGAGGAAGCAGTAGGAACCTGCTCCTCCGCAGCACCAATTTGCCTGCTTCATTTCTATAAATTCAACGCCAGGAATAAATTTAAGAAGCTCTCTTGGCTCCTGGTTTATCTTTAAGCCCCTCACGCCATGGCATGGATCATGATAGCTGACTTTGTATGCTACATTTTTGAGTTTTTGGGAATCTATTTCTAGATGTTCAAGTACAAACTTATTTACATCAATTATTTTATTGCTGATTTCTTCAGCCTTTTGACTATAATCTTTATCATCCTTTAAGAGCTCGGCATATTCTTTCAAGGTGCTGCCGCATGTTGCACAATCAATGACAATATAGTCCAGATCTTTGCCTGCAAACTTGTCAATATTGTCCTTGGCAAGTCTTCTTCCCTCATCAAAGTCTCCTGCACTTTGATGGGGTCCGCCGCAGCACTCAACCTCTGGAACATACACCTGACAGTTATGATGCTGAAGCACCTTTACAGTAGCTGCTGCAACCTGGCTGAAAAAGGCATTAGTGGCACATCCAACATAATAGCCCACCTTGAACCTGGGGTTAGCAATATTTTTTATTAGCTCTGGCGCCTGCTGGAAAAAACTCTTTTTTGGAAGTGGAGGCAGTAGGTCTTCCATTCTTTTTACTTTTTTCGCTACTCCCAGGATGCCGCTGCCCCTGACCAGCCATCTGGCCCCACTATGCTGATAAAAGCGAGCCAGGCTTGACACAGCCTTAAATCTTTTTTGGTTGGAAAAAATTCCCCTGTAAGCTGCTTTATGAAAAAGCGAAAACCCATTAGCAGCATTTATCTTCTCTCTTGCCTCCATCATGATTTTGTCAGTTGCTACAGATGATGGGCAGTTTGTGACACAGGCTTTACATAACAGACAGCTTTTAATATGCTGTTCTATTTCTGGTTCACTTCCCCATTTATAGCTGCCCTCACAAACCAGGCGAGCCAGCCTTACTCTGCCCCGGGCAACATTTGCTTCGTTTTTTGTAATTATATAGGTTGGGCAAACCTCCTGACAGAAGCCGCATTTGTTGCATTTTAAGATCTTTTCTTCCATCTAGCTCACCTCCACAAACCTTGGGTTGTTTGGGTACATAATCCTATTAGGGTCAAGGTTTCTTTTAATCCTGTTATACAAGATATCCACAGGTGACCTTTCGTCACTAAAGCTGAAATTAAACTCCTGCAGACGTTCCCCTAGCATTTTTTTAACTTCTTGCACATTGGCCGTAGTTGTTAATTGCACCAGGCCACTTCCCCCGTCCAGTAAAATGTCCATGGAGGTGTTATCCAATATTGCATCAAGCTCCCTTGGCAGATAATCTAATAAGGTTCTGCGATCTGTTCCAAGTATTATCTCTGCCTGTGAAGCCTTGCTGCCCAGCAGGTCTTCCAGGTAATCATCCACACTGTTTGTTCCTGTAATTATTTGTTTAATGTCTAGCAGACTTTTCAAGGAGTCAAGCTGATGAGTCACAGCCTGCCTGGAGCCGGCAAGGACAAAAACTCCTCCATATTTTGGGCCTTCATCTAGTCCCAGCAGCTTTCCTGACATACCCATAAAGGACACCAAAGCATACCTTTTTGCCAACACTTCCTTCATTTGCTGGGTCAAATCATCAATTGAAGCTGCATAGGTTATAAAAAGGGCTTTTTCAACGGGCATGGGAATTAACTTAAAAGTAGCCTTGACTATAACGCCCAGGGTTCCCCAGCTTTTGGCAAATAACCTTGTAAAGTCGTAGCCGGTAACATTTTTTACAGTTTTTCCACCTGTTTTTATAAGCTCACCTGTAGGGGTGATAAATTCAAGGCCTAACAAATAATCATGGATAGTACCACGGGCATACTGCTCAATGCCTCCTGCATCCCTGGCCAGCAAACCGCCGATAGTTGAGTTTGGCTTTTCATGATGACTTACCGGCAGTAAAAAATTATATTCTCTTAAAGCTTCAGCCAGCTCTTTAATACTAATTCCAGCTTCAACGCTAACTGTCAAATCGGCTTTAGCCAGTTCCACTATCCTGTTCATTTTGCGCATAGACAAATAGACCTTTGTCTTATCGGCTCCAATTATTTGGCTTCCGCTGCCAATAGGCACCATGCTTATCTTCTCATCATTGCACAGCTTAATAAAGGAACTAACTTCTTCAGAGCTTTGAGGATAAACTATTAGATTTTCCTCTATTCTATCTGCCTGTAATGTGGGCAATTTCTCCCTTATTCTTCCTTCAATAGAATTCATACTTATTGCCACCCTCCCATTAATGCCTTTTAACCAGCTTTAATAACCTTTCCAGGATTTAAAATTGAATTAGGATCTAAAATTTTTTTCATTTTTGCTTTAAATTCCAGATCATCCTTGCTGAATGCAAGCTCCATGTAGGGTAATTTTTCTAATCCAATTCCATGTTCTCCCGTTAAGCAGCCTTCCATATCAAGGGCGGCCTTAAATATCTCTGCACTAGCCTCTTCTGCTCTGTGATGTTCTGCCTCATCCTTTGGATCATACATCAAGTGCGGATGCAGATTGCCATCTCCTGCATGGGCTATCTGGGCAATGATAATATTATATTTCTGACCCAATTCTGTCACCTTGCGAAACATTTCTGGCAGTTTGCTCCTTGGAACTGTAGCATCTTGAACCATATAAGCAGGTTTTATCCTTCCTAAAGCTCCATTGCCGGAACGTCTGGCCTTCCACAGATTCTCACGTTCTGCTTCATTTTCAGCCTTTTTGTAACTGCTGGCACCCATCTCCTTACATATCCCAGCAATAGTATCAATCTGTTCATCAACTTCCACTTCATACCCATCAACCTCAATAAGCAGCAGGGCTTCAGCGTCCTTTGGGAAACCTAGATTTAAAAAGTCATCTACTGCCCTGAGGGTAGCTCTATCCATGATTTCCAGGGTGGTAGGTATAATACCCTTTGAAATGATAGCAGATACTACTTCTCCTGCCTTATCCAGACTGTCAAATATGGCAACCATGGTCCTTACTGCCTCTGGCTTTTTGGTAAGCTTTACAAGAATTTTGGTAATAACCCCAAAGGTTCCCTCAGAACCATTAAAAATTCCTGCCAGATTTGGCCTGTTATCAGCCGGATTTGGGAAACCACCAAGCTGTACAATTTCACCAGTTGGCAGTACAACTTCCATACCAAGAACGTGCTCCTTTGTGACTCCGTACTTTACTCCCTTGATTCCCCCTGCGCATTCTGCCACATTGCCACCAATGGTAGCAACCTTTAGGCTGGCTGGGTCAGGAGCAAACATGTATCCCATTGACTCTACGGCTTTAGTTAGGTTTAAGTTAATCACACCTGTTTCCACTAGGGCCGTTTCATTTATAACATCAATATCGAGAATCTTATCCATTTTAGTGAGAACAAGGATTATGCCCCCATCTGGAGTAACAGTTCCCCCACTTAAACAGGTTCCTGCACCCCTTGGTACTACCTTGATGCCTGTTTCATTGGCAAGCCTCATTATCTCTGCCACTTCCTCTGTACTTTCAGGAAATACAACAGCCCCAGGCTGGAATATAAATGGTGAAGAATCATATGCATACATTTCCATGGAAATCTTGCTTGTCAGCACATCATTGTTTCCCACAATTTTTTTTAATCGATTTATAATGTCTGATGTCATTGCTGGCCCTCCCTTTGAAGCATGTTCTTCATATGGAAGAAGAATGTATCTTCCCACGCATGGTATTAATTAAGTATAACGGGCCAGAAGGTAAAACTGGCCCGTTTTTGATTTTCTTAATAGTTATAATTTAAAACTGCATCAATTAGATCTGCACCAATTTCATTTTCAAATTCGGCATAAACTGGCATCATGGCTTCTAACCATACATCTTTATCAACTTCTGTTACAGTCATGCCCTTAGCCTTGATTTCACCTAATAAATTTGTATCCATTTCAGCTACCAGGCTTCTTTCAAAGTCTCTTGCCTCAATAGCTGCTTCAAGAATAGCATTTTGCACTTCTGGAGTCATCTCGTCAAAAAGCGCCTTGTTTATTAGAAGTGGTGCTGCGGCATAAAAGTGGCCTGTCATAGATAAATATTTTTGTACTTCAAAGAAGTTAGAAGTATAAATAATTGGGATTGGGTTTTCCTGACCATCAACTGTACCCTGCTGCAGGGCGGTAAATAGTTCTCCAAAAGCCATGGGAGTTGGGTCAGCACCTATGGTTCTAAAGCTGGCCATATGGATTTTATTCTCCATTGTTCTTATTTTTAATCCAGCTGCATCAGATGGCAGCACAACTTCTCTTCTTGAGTTAGTTAAGTTACGAAAGCCATTTTCCCAATAACCTAGCCCCAGAATGCCATTTTTCTCTAAATCCTTAAGTATGTCTTGGCCAATGGACCCATCAAGAACTGCATAAGCATGATCTCTAGACTGGAAAATAAATGGCAGGTCAAATACTAAAAATGCATTTGAAAATCCAGCCAGGGGAGCTGTGGAAACCAGGGTCATGTCTAATGTTCCCATCTGTACACCTTCAATAGCTTCCCTTTCATTCCCCAATTGAGAGCTGTGAAACACTTCCACAGTAACTAATCCATCTGTTTTTTCCTTTACTAATTCAGCAAACTTTTCTAGACCAAACTGATAAGGGTGGTCAGGAGCTAATACGTGGCCAACCTTTAATGACATTTTTTTTGGTGCATCTGTTCCAGCATTGTTATTGCCATCTGAGCCTTTATTTCC
>NZ_KK211103.1:0-186663 GCF_000620305.1 Desulfitibacter alkalitolerans DSM 16504
CTGGTTGTTGACAAAAGTGTATTTGTGGCTATTTTCCCACAAAATGTATTGGCCTATACAATTAGATTTTAAGTTTATATTATAAAAGCCCTCTCGCTTGTTTGACAGCCCTTAAATAGATACCTCTCCCAAAGTCCTTTCAATCATTGAAGTTGAGAGGATATTTTTTTGTTTTTCTTTGCATATATATGTAGCATAATGTAGCATAGTATAATATAATGGAATCAAATATACAGCATTCAATATTGATATCTGCTACATGAACAGGAGAAAAGTATTATGTCTTATAGACTTGATATTAGAAATCAAAAAAAGGGAACCTACTTAGTTATTGAAGAAAAGTATAGGGACAAAGAGAAAAAGCAAGCTAGAACCAAGCATCATAAGACTTTAGGATATGTACATGATTTGCAAAAAGAATTTCCTGACCCGATTGCCCACTTCAATGAAGTTGTTGCTCAAATGAATACTGAAAAGAAGGAAAACAAAAAACTTACACTAGAAATTGATTTGAATGAAAAACTTCCGGAAGAATCACATGCTCGATATAATATGGGCTACGCTGTAATCATGAAAATATATCATGAGTTGGAATTAGACCGGTTTTTCAACAATAAAGCGAGACACGAGGCCTTTAAATATAACACGAATTCAATTATGACACTTTTAACCATAGCTCGTATTTTACATCCTTCATCTAAAAAGAGAGCTTATGAATACAAGGATATGTTCTTTGAACGTTTTGACTTTGAGCTGCATGATATATACCGTGCATTATCATATTTCTCAAAGATAAGTTTGGAATGTCAACAATTCATCAGCGATCAGATTCATGCAAAATTCGGCAGGAACACCACTCTCATGTACTTTGATGTTACAAACTTCCACTTTGAGATTGATAAACCAGATGATATGCGCAAGTATGGAAAGGAAAAAAACAACCGTCCTGATCCCATTGTGCAGATGGCCTTAGCCATGGATGCAGATGGGATACCTCTGTATTACAAGCTGTTTCCCGGCAATACCCACGATACTAAGACCTTTATTCCTGCCTTTAAAGATGTATGTGTAAGATTTGCCCCCGGAAGGGTTATCGCTGTTGCAGATATGGGTTGTACATCATCCGATAATATTTTTTTCCTCAAAGGAGGTGACAGGGATAAGCGTGTAAATGGTTATGTATTCAGCTTTTCAATCCGCAAAGGCTCAGAAAAATTTAAGGAATACGTTCTGGATGATGATGGTTACACAGACGAGAACGGCAAGACGTTAAAGAAGGACTTTGACTACAAGGTTAAGTCACGTATTGAAGTCCGGGAAATCCAGGTGACTATGAAAAATGGCTCTAAAAAAAGTATGCTGATAGACGAAAAACAGGTGGTATATTGGAGTGAAAAATATGCAAGAAAGGCACGAGCAGAAAGAGAAGAAACCATAAAAAAGGCACTTGATATCATAGCTAATCCCAAAAATCATAATAAGAGTACAGCTCATGGTGCAGCAGCATACATTAAAAACATTGCCTTCGATAAAAAGACCGGAGAAATATATGAAAAACCAGGTAAGATGTTGATATACGATGAAGAGAAAGCTGCAGAAGACGCTAAATATGACGGATATTACTGCTTAATAACCAGTGAGCTGGAAATGCATCAACAACGTGTAATTGAGATTTATCGAGGATTGTCTGATATTGAAGACAATTTTAAGGTTTCTAAAAGCGATTTGGATATTCGACCGGTTCATGTTTCCCGTGAGGACCGGATAAATGCACATGTCCTTACTTGCTTTATTTCCCTAGTCATTTTGCGCCTTGTTCAAAAGAAAACCAACTACAAGTTTACGCCTGAACAGATTATTAACTGTCTTAATAACATTAGTTGTAGTCTTGAACATACAAACCTTTACATATTTGATTATCGTAGTAATATTTCAGATTATATCGGCAAAACTTTTGGTATT
Source organism: Desulfitibacter alkalitolerans DSM 16504 (assembly GCF_000620305.1). NCBI lineage: Bacteria > Bacillati > Bacillota > Clostridia > Neomoorellales > Desulfitibacteraceae > Desulfitibacter > Desulfitibacter alkalitolerans. Next base: position 1,963 of record NZ_KK211103.1, read on the forward strand.
GATTTTTCAAACAAAAGACTCCGCCTTAGCGAAATAAAAAATATTTTGGCAACCTCAAAAAAATAAAAATTATGCTATGTTTTTCTGACAAATAACTAAGCCCTCAAACCCTTTCATTGGAAGGGGTCTAAGGGCTTTATTTCTTTTTTACCTGTCAAATAGAGGTTTATAATTATTTGTTGATAGTATTATATTCTATCAAGGCCTTTTCTCCTAAACCTTTTCGGTTAGCTGCATGAAATTTGAGGTAAGTGGATTGATTTGTTCCGTTAACTGGTTGTTGACAAAAGTGTATTTGTGGCTATTTTCCCACAAAATGTATTGGCCTATACAATTAGATTTTAAGTTTATATTATAAAAGCCCTCTCCCATTTGGATTTTCTCCATATAAGAAAGGGCTTTTATGGCACATTAATACTCATTGACATGGCAACTGTTTGAAGACTAATTAAGTTATATATAATCCCCACCAGCCTAACTTCTCACCGCAAATATTGCAGAAAGCATAATCTTCTTCTCTCTTCTTTTCTTCATGTTCACATGATTTTTTCATAAGAGCTAATTCAAAACCTAACAATTCAATTTGTTGTTTGATTTCTTCTATCTTAGCTTTCTTTTCTTCCATTATAAGCACCTCCATGTCTGAATATTCTTACCTTTGATTATATTATATAATTAAAATAGGTTTTCTTCTAAACATTTTCGATTAACAGTATAAATCAAACTGTGAACGGTTAATTATGTGGGATAATCGGTAAACAAAAAGCCAGATGGGTAATACCCATCTGACCAAGCTAGTTCTTCATTATTTAATATATTAATACAATGCAAAGCTCTATCTTTTAGAGAATTGTGGTGCCTTACGGGCTTTCTTTAAACCATACTTTCTTCTTTCTTTCATTCTTGGGTCACGGGTTAGAAAACCATTTCTCTTTAAAGGAGGTCTATATCCCTCATCTGCTATTAAAAGGGCTCTAGCTATGCCCATTCTGATAGCTCCTGCCTGTCCAGTTGAGCCTCCACCTTCAACCTTTGCTTTAACATCGAACCTTCCCAAGGTCTCAGTTACATCGAAGGGCTGTCTAATAATCATTTTTAGAGTTTCTTTATCAAAATAATTATCAATATCTCTACCATTTACAGTGATTTTTCCGTCTCCCGGTACTAGATATACTCTAGCTACAGAGTTCTTTCTTCTACCTGTTCCGTAAAATTGTACCTGCGCCATATTAGTCCTCCTTTCTATGCTCCCCAAGTTTCTGGCTTTTGAGCTTGGTGTGGATGTTCACTACCTTTATATACTCTAAGCTTTGTTAACATTTGCCTGCCCAGCTTATTATGCGGCAGCATTCCCTTAACTGCTTTCAAGATTACTTTATCTGGTGATTTGCTTATAAAAGTTTGATAATCCATGGATTTTATTCCACCTGGATAACCTGTATGCCAGTAATATCTTTTCTGGGACAGCTTATTACCTGTTAAGTGAATCTTTTCTGCGTTAATTACAATTACGTGATCTCCCACATCCACATGTGGAGTAAATATTGGTTTATGTTTACCTCTTAGCAATACTGCTATTTCAGAGGCCAGTCTGCCTAAGGTTTTACCATCGGCATCAATTAGATACCATTTTCTAGCTACTTCATTAGGCTTAGCCATAAAGGTTTTCATAATGACCCTCCTTAAACTTATTATTACTTATATATTTACCAGATTAACGGGGCAGGTAATCTGAATAAATTCTTACCCATGTTATTTTAATAAAATAGTGGGGGCATGTCAAGATTTTCTGCTTTACAGAAGAAATTTTCCTTTATATCGTAGTCAACCTTTATCAGACATAATCCCCTTGCTGGGGCTGTTGGCCCTGCCAGGGTGCGATCCTGGGCTCTAATTATGCAAGGGATGTCATCTGGCAAAAGCTTGCCGTTGCCAACATTTATTAGTGTTCCTGCTATTATTCTAACCATATTATGCAGAAATCCATCTCCGTAAATATCTAAGAAAATAAAATTCTGATGTTGAGATATTTTACATTCCTTTATATTTCTTATAAAGGTTTTCTTTTCAGTCTTTGACACACAAAAACTGCGAAAATCATGCACACCCTTAAATAGTGAAGCTGCTTCAGACATTTTTGCAAAATCAAGTTCTTGTTTAATATGAACACTTATTTTATTGAAAAAAACATGAGGAAATTTTCCTGCATAAATATGATATCTATACCATTTACCCTTAGCATCTTTAATGGAATGAAAGCTATCCCCAGCAGTTTCACCCTTATATACTATAATATCCTCAGGGAGTATTCCATTCAAGGCTTCTGGATACCTGTCACAGGGTATGGAGCTGCTGGTTCGAAATGCTGCAACCTGGCCCAGGGCGTTTACACCTGCATCTGTTCTTCCTGCACCAATAACTTGAACTTCTTCACCCGTTAGAAGCTTTAGCCCCTTTTGCAATTCACCTTGTATTGTTTTTAAATGGGGCTGCCTGGGCTGTATCTGCCACCCGCTGTATTGTTCACCTAAATATGCAAGGGTAAGTTTAATCGTCTTCACATTATTTACCTCTATATATATTATAAGAAAATGTCTTATGCACGAACCCTAATTAAATTTTCCAGCAATTGTTGGTCCATGGAAGCCAAAAAGGCGTGATGATTTGCACTGTTTGAGCGAAGCGAGTTTGCAAAGCATAGGCTTTTTGGCTGGAATGGGCCTTAGAATTGCTAAAATTTAATTCCAGGTGAGGGAATATGACATTTTCTACATATTTCTCAAAACAATTACAACACCAATATAGATTACCAGCACCCCAAAAGCTATTAAATCAACAGCAGTATATTTTAAAGGATACAGTCTTGTCCTGCCTTCCTCTCCCCTGTAACATCTGGCTTCCATTGCAACTGCCAGATCCTCAGCCCTTTTAAATGAACTGATAAATAAGGGAACTAATATGGGAACAAGGTTTTCCAATCGCTCTTTTAAACCTCCTGAATAAAAGTCAACTCCTCTAGAAGATTGAGCTTTAATAATTCTTTCAGTCTCCGAAATAAAGGTTGGTATAAATCTAAGGGCAATGCTTACCATAAGTGCCAGCTCACTTGTAGGAACCTTCACTCTCTTTAGAGGAGACAATAGGTTCTGTAAGCCATCAGTTAGCCTTAGGGGAGGTGTTGTAGCAGTTAATAATACTGAAACCCCAATTAAAAGGATTAGCCTAAAGGCCATAAATACACCCCTGTCCAGGCCTTCTTTTGTAATGCTGATGGGTCCTAGGTAGGCAACTGCATCTCCTGGAGTAAAAAATATATGTATAAAAAATGTAAAGAAAATAATTATAAATATTGGTTTTAAACCCTTAAAAATATATCTAACTGACAATCCAGATAAAACTACTAAAATAGTATACACACCTGTAATCCATAGTAAGATTAAATAGTTATTTATTAAAAATAATGAAATAATAAGTCCTAATCCAAAAATTATTTTAATTCTGGGATCTAATTTATGAACAACTGAGTTACCTGCATAATAGTTTCCAATAGAGATACCCTTAATCATTTTTATTTTTCTCTTTCTTTTTTTGCCAGATGCTAAATATTTCTTTCTCCAGTTCTTCCCATGTTATAATCTTAGAAGTCATGCTCCAACCTCGTTTTTTTAATTCCTTTGAAATATAAAAGGGCTCTGTAGAAGACATTCTAATACTGTTTAGGATATCTATCTGGGTAAAAGCTTCTTGCGGCTTGTGGTCAAGTATAATCTTTCCTTGGTGCATGATTATTACCCTGGTGGCAAATTGGGCAATGTCCTCCAGATCATGGGTAATTTTAATAATTGTTCTCCCCGAATGGTTCAGGTCTTTAATTAATTTCAATATTTCATTCTTTCCCCCTGGATCAAGCCCTGCTGTAGGTTCATCCAGGATGAGTATTTCCGGTTCTGTTATCAAGGTGCATGCCAGGGCGGCCCTTCTTTTTTGACCACCACTGATTTTCATAGGAGACACATCTTTATATACTTCATATGGCAGTCCAACATGACCCATAACCTTTTTAAGTCTAGAGTTGATCTCTTCATGTTTTATTCCCAACTTTTTGGGGCCAAAACAGATATCCCTTTCAATGGTTTCTTCAAATAATTGATCTTCTGGAAATTGAAACAACAGCCCTACCTTTTTTCTGATTTCTTGTAAGCCGTGGCCTTTATAGGCTAGCTGTTGACCGTCTATGAGCACCCTTCCCTGGGTAGGCTTTAGCAGGCCATTAATATGCTGAATTAAGGTGGATTTACCTGAGCCTGTTGGGCCGGTGATGCAAACATACTCTCCTTGATTGATCTCCAGGTTTATATCTTCTATTGCCATTTGTGGAGCATTTGAACTTTGATCATAGGTAAAGCTTACATTTTCAAATCTGATTTGCATAGTTCATCCACCAATTCATTATAGTTGGTTATACCTCTAGATAAAGGTATTCCTTTATTTGCAAGGGCATTTGCGAGCTCAGTTATTCTGGGAAGCTTGAGACCTATTTCCCCCAATTTTTCAACCTCGGAGAATATAACTTTGGGTGTGTCATCCGCAATTACCCTGCCTTCATTCATGACAATAATCCTATTGGCTCTAGCAGCTTCACCCATATCATGGGTAATATGAATAATTCCTAGAGAATGATGCTTATTAAGTTCCTCTATTGTTTTAAGAATTTCATTTTTACCCTCTTTATCCAGCATGCTTGTAGCTTCATCCAAGATGATATACTGTGGCTTCATTGCCAAAACAGCTGCAATGGCCAGCCTTTGTTTTTGCCCACCTGAAAGGTCGGCTGGAGATTTGTGCTGGAAGTCCTCTAAGCCTACTATTTTCAAAGTAGTACTGATAATACTCTTTATTTCATCAGTAGGAATACCTAGATTCTCTGGGCCAAAAGCTATTTCCTCTTCTGCTGAGGATGCTATTAACTGGTTTTCAGGGTTCTGAAATACCATTCCCACCTTACTCCTTACATTCCACCTGTATTCTCTTGTATCCATACCATCTACGTAAATTCTACCTTGGGATGGAAGTAAAAGGGAGTTTATCAGCTTTGCCAGAGTTGATTTCCCAGAGCCGTTTGGGCCAACAATGGCAGCATACTCTCCCTGTATAAAATCTAAGGAAACATTATTTATCACAGGTTTTGAATTGGAGGAATAGCTGAAGAATACCCCTTCTAACTTAATCATTCTTATCTCCTTATAACTTTGTAAGTCTGTCATAATAATTTGTGGAGTTTTGCACCATCTGAAGTGCATTGAGCGAAACTTGTCAACTTACTATGTTTGCAGTGTTTGAGCAAAGCGGGTTTACAAAGAATAGCACAAAAAAGCCGGACAATGACCGACTGATTTAAGAAAGAAGTTAAAAGTGAGAAGTTAGAAATGGGATAATCCCACATCCTCCATCTCACTTATTATTATACTAACTCTACTATTACCATTGAAGCTGCATCCCCACGACGAAAACCTTTTTTAATTATGCGGGTGTAGCCTCCCTGTCGGTCCTTGTATTTTTCTGCCAACTGGGTAAATAGCTTTGTAACTACATCTTCGTCATTCAAAAAAGCTAATGCCTGACGTCTAGCATGTAAATCGCCACGTTTGCCTAGGGTTATCATTTTTTCGGCTTCTTTAACCAAGACCTTGGCTCTAGCTTCAGTGGTTTCAATTTTTTCTGCTCTTAACAGTGAAGTAACAATATTTCTGACAACTGCCTTGCGGTGCTCAGCAGTCATTCCAAGTTTACCACTGGCCATTATACAACCCTCCTTTACTCAATCAGTCTTCTGATTTTCTTAAACCTAAGTTTAATTCTTCCAATTTATTATTTACTTCCTCTAAGGATTTTCTCCCCATATTTCTTACCTTCATCATATCTTCCTGGGTTCTTAGAATAAGCTCTTCTACAGTATTAATACCAGCACGTTTTAAGCAGTTATAAGAACGAACTGATAAATCAAGCTCTTCTATAGTCATTTCAAGAACCTTATCTTTCTTTTCTTCCTCTTTTTCAACCATAGTAACTTCATCGCTAATCTCTTCTGTCAGGCCCATAAACAATTTTAAGTGATCACTAAGAATTCTAGCTGAAGAACTAACAGCTTCATCTGGAGCAATGCTTCCATCAGTCCAGATTTCCAATGTTAATTGATCGTAATCAGTTCTATGGCCTACCCGGGTGTTTTCTACCTGGAAGTTAGCCTTGGTTACTGGAGAAAATATGGAATCAACAGGAATAACCCCAATTATATGCTCTTCCTTTTTATTCTTCTCAGAAGGAACATAACCTCGACCCTTTTCAATAGTCATTTCCATAAAAAGCCTGCCATTTTTGTCCAAGGTTGCAATATGCATCTCGGGATTTAATATAACTACATCGGCGTCTGCAATAATATCTCCTGCAGTTATATCTCCTTCGCCTTCCATTTCTATTCTAATAGTTTTTGGCTCATCACATAGCAGCTTTATACATAGATTCTTTAAATTCAGTATAATATCCGTTGTATCTTCAATTACACCTGGTATGGTAGAAAACTCATGCAGTACACCTTCAATTTTTATTGAAGTAACCGCTGCCCCTGGTAGAGAAGAGAGCAAAATCCTACGTAGTGAATTACCAAGGGTAATACCGTAACCCCTTTCTAAAGGTTCCACCACAAACTTTGCATAGCGATTGTCTTCGCTTTTTTCCACAATTTCTATTTTTGGTTTTTCTATTTCTAACAAAATTGACCCTCCTTCTCACAGCCTGGACACAACAGTCGGTTTGTTTCTTTACCTATCTGGAATATAACTCAACAATCAAGTGTTCTTCTAATGGAACGTCTATATCCTCGCGACTAGGCATTGCCACAACTCGGCCTCTAAGGTTTTCTTTATCTGCTTCTAACCAGGGTGGAGAAGATTTATGCATTGCCGCCTCTGCTATTTCCTTGAACTTAGGACTTGATGTGCTCTTTTCCTTAATAGCAACTTCATCTCCAACCTTCAACAAATATGAAGGAATGTCAACTTTCTTATTATTAACTGTCACATGGCCATGGCGAACCAACTGTCTAGCTTCAGGTCTTGATCCAGCTAACCCTAAACGATAGATCACATTATCCAAGCGCCTTTCCAACAAACGCACCAAGTTCTCACCAGTAATACCTTTTTGCCTATCAGCTTCGTAGAAATAGTTTCTGAACTGCTTTTCTAAAATTCCATAAAATCTACGAGCCTTTTGTTTTTCCCTCAATTGTAAACCATATTCTGATGGTTTCTTCCTACGCTGCCCATGTTGTCCTGGAGCATAGGCTCTTTTCACTACACCACACTTATCTGTATAGCAGCGATCACCCTTAAGGTACAGCTTAACACCTTCCCTACGGCAAAGTCTACATACTGATTCTTTATATCTAGCCACTTATCAACACCTCCTTATACCCTTCTACGTTTAGGTGGTCTACATCCATTATGGGGAATAGGTGTAACATCCCTAATGATATTTACTTCTAAACCTGCAGCCTGTAACGATCTAATTGCAGCCTCTCTTCCAGCGCCCGGTCCTTTTACTGTACACTCAACCTCTCTTAGGCCATGTTCCATGGCCTCCTTAGCAGCTGTTTCTGCAGCGATTTGTGCAGCAAAGGGAGTACTTTTACGTGAGCCTTTAAATCCTACAGAACCTGCACTAGCCCATGAAATTGCATTTCCAGTTTTGTCAGTAATAGTAATAATAGTATTGTTAAAAGTTGACTGAATATGGGCTACTCCGTTTTCAATATTTTTTCGATCTCTTCTTCTGGTACGAGTTGTCCTTCTAGCCAAGTATTCTTCCCCCTTTCTACTTTTTACGTTTTGCTCCTACAGTTCTCTTGGGACCTTTTCGAGTCCTTGCATTAGTTTTTGTCTTTTGTCCTCTAACTGGTAAACCTCTACGGTGACGAAGACCTCTATAAGATCCAATCTCGATTAGTCTTTTTATGTTTAGGGCAATCTCTCTTCTTAAATCACCCTCAACAATATGACCTTTCTCAATAGTTTCTCTTAGCTTATTAGCTTCTGCATCAGTTAAGTCTTTTACTCTGGTTTGTGGATCTATACCTACTTCTGCTACAATTTTTTGTGCAGTAGCGTGACCTATACCATAGATATAAGTCAGTGCTATTTCCACTCTTTTATCACGCGGCAAATCAACACCAGCGATCCTTGCCATAATTACACCTCCAATCCAAGTTATCCTTGCTTCTGCTTGTGCTTTGGATTTTCACAAATAACCATTACGATGCCCTTACGTCTAATTATCTTGCATTTTTCGCAGATAGGTTTTACAGATGGTTTAACCTTCACTGCAATCCCTCCTAATTCTGAAGTCAGAAATCAGAAGTCAGAAGTCAGAAGTTACCAGCACAGGAATACACCCATGGTAAACATTGGGACATGTCTCGAATTATACTTCTGCTTCTTTCCTCTTGTTTCCTGTTTACTTAAATCGATACACTATGCGGCCCCTTGTAAGATCGTATGGGGACAATTCAACTGTGACCTTATCTCCAGGTAGTATTCTAATAAAATTCATTCGTATCTTTCCAGATACATGTGCCAATACCTTATGGCCATTATCCAGTTTTACTTTAAACATTCCATTTGGTAGAGGCTCCATCACGGTACCCTCAACTTCGATTGCATCCTGTTTGGACATTACCTCATCTTACCCCCTTATTGTGTGGCAAGTATTTATCTGGTCCTACCAATTCATCTAAAAACTCTCTCACTTCTTCATTAGTAGGAACCAGCCCAGTTTGAATATTTTTCACAAACCTACTGGCAACCTTTGGAGTCAAATGCAGATGTTTAAGCTTCTTCTTCTTAGGATTCTCAACTCTCCGATGACGTCCGTCAACCACAGTAACATACTGATTATCAATAATACTATATACTATCATATGAAAACCCTTATCTCTGCCAGCTATAGACTCTACAACTTGACCTACCTTAACCTCAGTCACTTGAACACCCCCAAAATGAACCTATAATTTTGTTAAAACTTCAGGCCCATCTTCAGTAACTGCAACAGTATGTTCAAAATGTGCAGAAGGTTTTCTGTCTTTGGTAACTACCGTCCAGTTGTCTTCTAAAGTTTCTACCTCATGGGTTCCCATGTTGACCATTGGTTCAATGGCCAAGGTAACTCCAGCGTGTAACCTTGGTCCTCGACCAGCCTTTCCGAAGTTAGGCACCTGCGGTTCTTCGTGCATATTTTTACCTATACCATGACCTACATAATCCCTAACAACGGAATAACCGTTGTTTTCAACAAAGCTTTGAATAGCATGGGAAATATCAGTAATCCGATTGTTGACTACAGCTTTTTCTACTCCCCTGGCTAATGATTCCTCTGTAACATCTAACAGCCTTCTTAATTCCTCATCAACTTCCCCAACGGGATTAGTCCGAGCAGCATCACCATAGTATCCGTTGATAACAGCGCCAATGTCAATACTAACAATATCACCATTTTTTAGCTTTTTTAAACTAGGAATTCCATGTACCACTTCTTCATTAATTGATGCACAAATGCTTGCAGGAAACCCTTTATAACCTTTAAATGCTGGTTTAGCACCTTCAGCAATTATTACGTTTTCAGCCAGGGTATCTAGTTCCTTTGTGGTGATCTCGGGCTTTATGGCTTTGGCAAGCTCATGGTGAACCTTTGCCACAATCTTGCCTGCGTCTCTCATATATCCCAGTTCCCTGTCAGACTTTAGAATAATCATTACCACTTTCTCCCTAGACTTCGTCCTATATCCTTAAAAACCATTTCCATATCTTGATTACCGTCAATCTCCTTTAATAGTCCCTTTTCTTTATAAAAGTCTATTAAAGGCTGTGTGTTTTTTAAATAAACTTTTAGTCTATTTTCAACAGTATCTATTTTATCATCTTCTCGCTGATAAACTTCTCCCTGGCATTTGTCACATACTCCAGCAGCTTTGGGTGGTGCAAATACTGAATGATATGTTGCACCACACTGTCTGCAGACCCTTCTTCCAGTCATTCTAGAGATTAAGTCTTCTTCAGGCATCCTGATATATATTACAGCATCTAGTTCTTGATTAATTTCATTAAGAAGTTTATCTAACGCATCCGCTTGTGGAACTGTTCTAGGAAAACCATCTAGCATAAAACCAGTTTGACAGTCATCTGCAAGGAGTCTTTCTTTGACTATCCCAATGGTAACTTCATCAGGAACAAGCTCACCCTTTTCCATATACTCCCTGGCCTTTTTTCCTAACTGGGTACCTTCTGTCATGGCACGTCTGAACATATCACCTGTTGATATATGCGGAATTTTCAGTTCTTCCACTAAACGTTCCCCTTGAGTACCTTTTCCAGCACCTGGAGGGCCCATTAAAATAATTCTCATGGTTTCTTACCTCCCTGTGGCCTATTTCATAAACCCTTGGTAATGACGCATCATTAACTGGGATTCAAGCTGCTTCATGGTTTCTAATGCAACACCCACCACGATTAGTAATCCGGTACCACCAAAGGCAATGTTTAAACCTGTAATACCCATTATAAAGTTGGGCATCAATGCAATGAAGGCCAAGAACAATGCACCTGCTAAAGTAATTCTACTTAATACCCTGTCAATATATTCTGAGGTAGGTCTTCCGGGACGGAGCCCTGGAATAAATCCGCCATACTTTTTCATATTATCTGCTACATCTTGAGGATTAAAGGTAACTGCAGTATAAAAGTAAGTAAAGAATATGATCAACATGGCATACATTATCATGTAAGGTATTGATGTAAAATTAAATACACCTAATATCCATTGAGCAAATCCACTTTGCGGAAACCACTGGGCAATCGTGGATGGGAATAACAATATTGACATTGCAAATATAACTGGAATAACACCGGCTTGATTAACCTTCAAAGGAATATGGGTGCTTTGACCTCCATACACCTTTCTTCCAACAACTCTTTTTGCATACTGAACCGGTATTCTTCTCTGTCCCTCATGTATATATACTATTCCTGCTATTATCAGCAATGACATAATTAGGAATAGTACAATTGTAATAATATTTGCCTCGCCTGCTACTACATAATTGTAAAGTGTTACAATACCTCCAGGTATACCAGAAACAATACCAGCAAATATTATCAGGGATATACCATTTCCAATACCTTTTTCAGTTATTAGTTCACCTAACCACATCAAGAATGCAGTACCTGCTGTTAATGATATGGTAACAACAGCATAGCTTGCAAAAGTTGTTTCTTCAAGTATACCACTTCTTCCAAAAAATACGGACATTCCCGCTGCTTGAATAAATCCTAGTACTACTGTACCATATCTGGTCAGCTGAACAATTTTCTTTCTGCCTTCCTCACCCTCTTTAGCCAATCTCTCGAGGTAAGGTACCACTACAGTTAACAGCTGCATGATGATGGATGCGTTAATATAAGGCATGATGCCCATTGCAAATACCGTTACATTTCTTAAAGCACCACCTGATATAACATCGAGAAAACCAAATATGGTACCGCCTGCCAACATTTCTCTAAAAGCAGCGGTATCAACTCCGGGAACTGGTATATGAGCCCCAAATCTAAACACCAAAAACATCATCAGGGTAAATATAATTTTCGCTCTTAGGTCTTTTGCTTTCCATGCGCTTTGTAAGGTTTCTAACATTTATACCACCTCAACAGTTCCGCCAGCAGCTTTTATCTTATCTTCAGCTGTCTGACTAAAAGCATGTGCTTTAACTGTAAGTGCCTTTAAAATTTCACCAGTCCCAAGGACTTTTACACCGTCCTTGCTCTTTTTCACAATACCTTTTGCCAGCATTAGCTCTGGAGTAACTACATTACCCTCATCGAAAATATTTAAGGCATCGAGATTTACTATGGCAATATCTTTTTTAAATATATTTGTAAACCCTCTTTTTGGTATTCTTCTAATAAGAGGCATTTGGCCACCTTCAAATCCGGGTCTTACTCCACCGCCTGAACGTGACTTTTGTCCTCCATGTCCTCTGCCAGAGGTTTTTCCTAAACCTGAACCTATACCTCTTCCTCTACGAGTTCTGGTTTTCTTGGAGCCCTCCGCAGGTTTTAAGTCATGAATTCTCATCCTTTACACCCCCTATGCTTCAATCTCTTCTACAGAAACAAGGTGTTCTACCTTCTTTACCTTACCACGTATATCTGGAGTATCTACTTGAGTTACACTACTATTTATTTTACCAAGTCCTAATGATTCTACAGTTTTCTTTTGTCTCTCTGTAGATCCAATAACACTTTTAACCAGGGTAATTTTTAATTTTCCCACTAAAAATACCTCCTACCCTAACAATTCTTCAACAGTTTTGCCACGTAGTTTTGCTACATCTTCTACTTTTTTCAGGGACTTTAGCCCCTCTAAGGTAGCGTATACAATGTTATTTGCATTAGCCGAGCCAAGGGACTTTGTTAAAATATCCTTTACACCAGCCAATTCAAGAACCGCTCTTACAGAACCACCGGCGATTACACCAGTTCCCTCTGAAGCCGGCTTTAGAAGAACCTTTCCTGCTCCAAAAGTACCAATAATCTCATGGGGTATTGAAGTTCCTACTATGGGAACACTAATCATATTCTTTTTAGCATCTTCAACGCCTTTTCTAATGGCTTCAGGAACCTCTCCTGCTTTTCCCAAGCCGGCACCAACATGACCCTTACCGTCACCTACTACTACTAAGGCACTAAAGCTGAAACGACGTCCACCTTTAACAACCTTTGCAACCCGGCTTATATTAACCACTCTTTCGGATATGTCCATTTCCCTGTGGTCAATTCTATTCATAATTTTCCTCCTTCATGGTTAAAATTCCAATCCACCTTCCCGAGCACCTTCTGCCAAGGCCGCTACTCTACCATGGTAGATATATCCGCCTCTATCAAATACAACCTTATTGATGCCCATTTCGGCAGCCCTTTTAGCAACAAGCTTTCCGACAACCTTTGCAGCTTCCTTTTTATTTAAGCCCTTTATTTCTTCCTGAATATCCTTTTCCAAGGTTGAAGCTGATACCATTGTTTTACCTGCTGTATCATCTATAATTTGAGCGTACATCTGACTATTGCTGCGAAAAACATTTAGTCTTGGCCTTTCACTAGTACCAGTCAATCGGAATCTCAAGCGTCTGTGCTTCTTTTTGCGAGTAGCATTTCGCTCATATATTTTATACACAAATTTCACTCCCTTCCCACGTCACCCGAATAGGTGAAAGAAACTAGACACTAATTTATTTACCGCCAGCTTTACCAGCTTTTCTGCGAATTTTTTCGTCTGAGTACTTAATACCTTTACCTTTATATGGTTCAGGTTCTCTTACAGCCCTTACTTTAGCTGCAAACTGTCCAACAACTTCTTTATCGTAACCGCTAATGATAATAAGGTTTTGTTTTGGACCTACCTCAACTTGCAGGCCAGTATCGGGAACCATTTCAACTGGATGTGAGTATCCAACATTAAGAACTAGCTTGCTGCCCTGCATAGAAGCCCTGTAGCCAACGCCAACTAATTCCAATTTCTTTTCAAAGCCCTTTGTTACACCTTCCACCATATTGTTCACAAGGGCTCGGGTAAGTCCATGAAGAGCACGGTGCTTCTTTTGATCACTAGGCCTTGTTACTACGATAGAATTTTCTTCAATGGCTACGTTTATCTCTGGATGAAGTTCTCTTTCTAAAGTGCCCTTGGGACCCTTTACAGTGATTATATTATCAACCAACTTTACTTCAACTCCAGATGGAACATCTACAGGTTTTTTTCCTATCCTTGACATGTAAACACCTCCATTCTAGCAACTACCAAATATAGCAAATAACTTCTCCACCAACCATTTCCCTTCGCGCTTCCTTGTCTGTCATAATTCCCTTTGAAGTGGATATGATTGCTATTCCCAAGCCGCCTAACACCTTTGGTATTTCGTCTCTTTTTGCATATACTCTAAGACCTGGCTTGCTAATTCTTTTTAAACCGCTTATAACCTTTTCTCTATTTGGTGTATATTTCAAATAGATTCTTATGATCCCTTGTTTTCCATCTTCTATATATTCATAATCCTTAATAAAGCCTTCATTCTTAAGGATTTCTGTCAAGTTCTTTTTAACATTAGAAGCTGGAATTTCAACTGTGTCCTTCATGACATTATTTGCATTTCTTACTCTTGTTAAATAGTCAGCAATAGGATCAGTCATTACCATGTTTCAGCACCCCCTTTAGTACTCTCATTACCAACTAGCTTTCGTTACACCGGGGATTTCGCCCCTGTATGCTCTTTCCCTAAAACATATCCGACACATACCAAACTTGCGCATATATCCACGAGGTCTTCCACAAATTTTGCAGCGATTGTATGCTCTAACTTTATGCTTAGCCGTTCTAGCTTGCTTGGCAATCATGGATTTTTTTGCCATTAAATTACCTCCTTAAACATTAACCTTAGTGTTCTTTAAAGGGCATACCCATTAACTTTAAAAGTTCTCTAGCTTCTTCGTCAGTTTTAGCAGAGGTAACAAAAACAATATTCATTCCCCTGACCTTGTCAACTTTATCATAATCTATCTCAGGAAATATTATTTGCTCTTTAAGTCCCAAGGTATAATTTCCTCTACCATCAAATGCCTTTGCTGAAACACCTCTAAAGTCTCTTACACGTGGCAGTGTGGCATTAACTAGTCTATCCATAAATTCATACATCCTATTTCCTCTTAAAGTAACCTTGCAGCCAATAGGCATACCTTCTCTTAATTTAAAAGCAGCAATGGATTTTCTTGCTCTTGTAATGATTGGTTTTTGTCCAGATATTGCCTGTAAGTCTTTAACTGCTCCATCAAGGGCCTTTGGGTTCTGTGTTGCCTCTCCAATGCCCATGTTAATAATGATTTTTTCCAAGTGAGGAATTTCCATTACATTTTTATAGCCCATTTTCTCTTTCAAAGTGCCTACTACGCTTTCCTTATAATACTCTTTTAGTCTGGCCATTAAACCTACCTCCTTTCCAAGACAACTCTATTTATCAGCAGAGCCTCCACACTTCTTACACACCCTTATCTTCTTATCGCCCTCAATTAAAGCTCCGGTTCGAACTGGTTTTTTACATTTGGAGCAATAATACATTACATTAGAAGCATGAATGGCAGATTCTTGTTCAATTATTCCACCCTTTGAAACCTTTTTTGTAGGTCTGGTATGCCGTTTAACAATGCCTACGCCTTCTACTACCACCCTGTTAGCTTTGGGCATAACCTCTAATACTTTACCTATCTTACCGGAATCTTTTCCGGATATAACCATTACCTTGTCACCTTTTTTGACGTGAACCTTTTTAGGTGTTGCCATAAAGTCACCTCCATTACCCGCTTATACTTTAAAATCCTATAAAACCTCAGGAGCTAAAGATACAATTTTCATATATTCTTTATCTCTTAATTCTCTGGCAACGGGACCAAAAATCCTTGTTCCCCGGGGGTCTCCGTTATCGTTTATAATTACAGCTGCATTTTCACTAAATCTAATATAGGTTCCATCTTTTCTTCTTATGGGCTTTTTAGTCCGAACTATAACAGCTTTTACAACATCGCCTTTTTTGACAACGCCCCCTGGTGTAGATTCCTTAACCGCACAAATAATTATGTCACCAATGGATGCGTAACGTCTGCCAGATCCGCCTATTACTTTGATACATTGAAGGCGTTTGGCACCAGTATTGTCTCCAACTCTTAGCATGGTTTGGACTTGTATCATAATACTACCCCCTTCCCAATAAACCTTACGTAATTTAAATTTCCTGCGTCTTTTCTAATATTTCTACAACTCGCCAATTCTTATCCTTGCTCAACGGACGAGTCTCCATAATTTTAACCTTATCGCCAATATTGCATTCATTGTTTTCATCATGGGCTTTATATTTTTTTGTGTTTTTCATGGCTTTTTGGTAAAGTTTGTGGCTGACAAAGTTTTCTACGGCCACTACTACTGTTTTATCCATTTTATTACTTACCACTTTCCCAATTCGGGTTTTACGGGCTGAACGCTCTACCAAGGTATTCCCTCCTTTTACTTCAGTTACCTAGACTAACCTTCATTAATCTCTATTTCTCTGAGTATAGTTTTGGCCCTAGCTATATCTTTTCTAACCTGCCTGATTCTCATTGGATTATCCAGCTGACCAGTTGCTAACTGAAATCTTAGGTTGAACAACTCCTGCTTCAAATCGTCAACTTTACGGGCAACTTCCTGTTTTGATAAATCTCTCAATTTATTAGCTTTCATCGGCCTCACCACCCACTCCTGCACGTTTTACAAACTTGGTTTTTACTGAGAGTTTGTGAGAAGCTAGACGCATTGCTTCTTTTGCAACCTCTTCACTAACGCCTGCTAACTCAAACATAACACGACCAGGCTTAACAACTGCAACCCAATACTCAGGTGCACCTTTACCGCTACCCATACGTGTTTCGGCAGGTTTTGCTGTAACTGGTCTATCTGGGAAGATTTTTATCCAAACCTTACCGCCCCTCTTAATGAACCTTGTCATAGCAACACGGGCAGCTTCTATTTGACGGCTGCTGATCCAGCCATTTTCTAAAGCCTGTAAACCATACTCACCATAATCAATTGTATTGCCCTTATGGGCCGTTCCTTTTAAAGAACCTCTATGCTGTCTACGAAATTTAACTCTTTTTGGCATCAACATGGGTTAGTTTCCCCCTTCCTGGGCAGGTTGTTTCTTTGCCTCCGGAAGAACTTCACCTTTATAAATCCAAACTTTAATACCAATCTTTCCATAAGTGGTATTAGCTTCGGCAAAACCGTAGTCTATATCAGCTCTCAATGTATGCAGGGGTACCTTACCTTCACTATACCATTCTGTTCTAGCCATTTCAGCACCAGCCAAACGACCAGCACACATTATTTTTATGCCTTCGGCACCAAATTTCATTGAGCGACTAACGGCCTGTTTCATTGCTCTCCGGAAGGAAACACGTTTTTCTAACTGCTGAGCTACACCTTCAGCTACTAGTTGAGCATCTAGCTCAGGTTTTTTAATTTCAATAATATTTATCGCTACCTGTTTGCCTGATATTTTTTCAATGTCCTTGCGCAGGTTCTCTACTTCTGCTCCACCCTTACCAATTACAATACCTGGCTTTGCAGTATGCACAGATACTTTAACTTTATTTGCTGCTCTTTCTATTTCCACAGTAGAGATGCCGGAAGCAAAAAGCTTCTTCTTAATATATTCTCGTATTTTAATGTCTTCATGAAGAAGTTCTGCATAGTTTTTGTCAGCATACCACTTGGCATCCCAATCTTTGATAATACCAATTCTTAATCCCTTAGGATGAACCTTTTGACCCACTAATTAACCTCCTCCCTTTCACTAACTACTACAGTAATATGGCTGGTTCTCTTACGTATTCTATCTGCTCTTCCCATTGCCCTTGGTTTAAACCTTTTTAAGGTTGGACCCTGGTCAATCATAATCTTTGAAATATACAATCTGTCCGTATCCATTTCAAAATTGTGCTCAGCATTAGCCGCGGCTGATTTTACCACTTTTGAGATAGGTAGTCCTGAACCTTTAGGGGTATATCTCAAAATCGCTAACGCTTCACGTACACTCTTGCCTCTTATTAAATCAGCTACCTGACGGATCTTGGTAGGTGACATTCTTATATATTTAGCAACAGCTTTTGATTCCATATATTTGTACCCCCTTTCATCGTACATGACACAGGTTGCATAATTCTCTTGCCCCTTGTCACATGAATGTCTCTTTATTTAAGACTAGTTGATCTTTCAGTATGGGATCCGTGACCTTTAAAAGTCCTGGTTGGCGCAAATTCGCCCAGCTTATGTCCCACCATGTCCTCGGTAATGTAAACAGGTATATGCTTGCGTCCATCATGAACGGCTATTGTATGACCTACCATTTGAGGAAAAATAGTAGAACTTCTTGACCAGGTCTTAATTACCTTTTTATCACCTTTTTCATTGATGGCATCAATTTTCTTTAACAATTTTGGATCACAAAAGGGACCCTTCTTTAGAGATCTGCCCATTAGTGACAACCCCCTTTCCTAAAGCCTTTAAGCATTCCTACGTTTTACAATATATTTGTCTGACGGTTTATTCTTCTTCCTTGTCTTTGCTCCAAGCGCCGGTTTACCCCAAGGTGTAACTGGATTACGACCTATTGGTGATCTACCTTCACCACCACCATGTGGGTGATCAACAGGGTTCATTACTACACCACGAACAACTGGTCTTTTTCCTAACCAGCGAGATCTGCCTGCTTTTCCAATGGTAATATTCTCGTGAGTAAGATTACCAACCTGACCTATAGTTGCTCTACATCTTACGTGGACTAACCTTACTTCTCCAGATGGCAATCTCACATGTGCATAGCTTCCCTCTTTTGCCATAAGCTGTGCAGAGGCTCCAGCGGATCTAACCATCTGTGCACCTTTACCTTCTTTTAATTCAATGTTGTGGATTATACTACCAACAGGAATATTTTGCAGTGGTAGACAATTACCAACTTTAATATCAGATTCTGGACCTGACTCTATTTTATCTCCAACCTTTAAACCATTTGGTGCTAGAATATATCTTTTTTCTCCATCTGCATAATTTACAAGTGCTATATTTGCAGAACGATTTGGATCATATTCAATGGTAGCTACAGTTGCTGGAATACCATCCTTATTCCTTTTGAAATCAATTATTCTATAAGCCCTCTTATGACCGCCGCCCCTGTGTCTAACTGTTATTCTACCCTGGGCATTACGGCCAGAATTTTTTCTTAAGGGAGCTAACAGACTTTTTTCTGGCTTATCCGTTGTGATTTCTTCAAAGGTTGAAACAGTCATCTGACGTCTACCAGGAGAGGTTGGCTTAAATTTCTTGATACCCATGAATATCCCTCCTTATTTTATAGTCCTTCAATAATCTCAATTTTGTCTCCCTCTTTTAAGGTAACAATTGCTTTCTTACGAGTAGGAGTTTTACCAATAAAACGTCCCATTCTTCTATTTTTACCCTTCACTTTAAGGGTATTAACTCTTTCCACAGTTACATTAAATATCTTTTCAACGGCATTTGCAATTTCTACCTTGTTAGCTTTATTATCAACAATAAAAGTGTATTTGCTGTCAGCCATTAAATCAGTAGTTTTTTCAGAGATAACAGGTTTAATAATAATGTCATGAGGATTACGCATTATGCCAACACCTCCTCAACCTTTGCAACAGCATCCTTGGTCATGATTAATTTCTCATGGTTTACAAGATCATAAACATTGATGTTGTTTGAATTTATTACATTTACACCTGCAATGTTTCTAATGGACTTAGTAACATTATCGTCCTTTTCGGCAATAATTACTAATGTTTTTACGCCTGTATTGTTTAGTGCTTTTAGTATATTTACCATTTCCTTTGTTTTTGGTGCTTCAAAGGAAAGTTGGTCTAATACAATAAATTTATCGTCCTTTACCTTGGATGAAAATGCAGATTTTAAAGCCACTCTTTTTAATTTTCTTGGCACACTATAGCTATAGTCTCTTGGTTTTGGCCCAAAGATTATTGAACCACCTCTCCACAAGGGAGAACGTATTGTTCCAACTCTAGCCCTACCTGTACCCTTTTGTCTCCATGGTTTTTTCCCGCCGCCTCTTACTTCTCCCCTGCTCTTAGTGGAGTGAGTTCCTCTTCTAAGATTTGCAAGGTGATTTACCACAACCTGATGTACAGCAGCTTGATTTATATTGGCAGCAAAAATACTGTCATTTAATTCTAAATCTCCAACTTGTTGGCCTTGGACATTATAGATTGCTACAACGGGCATTGCACTGCCTCCTTTCCCAACAGAATTATTACTTGGTCTTTACTGAATTCTTTACATAAACTAAACCTTTACTAGGACCAGGAACGGCTCCCTTAACTAACAACAGATTCTCACCTGGAAAAACCTTTACTATTTCCAGATTCAAGGTTGTCACCTTTTCGCCACCCATGCGCCCTGGCATTTTTCGACCCTTAAAGACCCTGGCTGGGCCTTTGGCACTTAATGAACCAGTACCCCTATGGTATTTTGAACCATGGCTTGTTGGACCTCTGCCAAAATTATGCCTCTTGATTGAACCAGCAAAGCCTTTACCTTTTGACTTGGCAGTAACATCTACCTTGTCTCCAGGATTAAATATTTCAACATTTATTGCCTGCCCAACCTCATACTGGTCTACATTATCAATTCTAAATTCTTTAATATATTTAAAGACCTTATTGTTTCCTGCCTTTGCAAAGTGACCCTTCATGGGTTTATTCACTCTATTTGGCTTTGCTTCATAAAACCCTACTTGAATAGCATTATATCCATCTGTTTCCACAGTTTTTTTCTGAAGGACTATACATGGACCTGCAGCTATCACAGTAACTGGCACAACTTCACCTGTATCTTGGAACACCTGAGTCATACCCTTTTTAATTCCTAAAATAGCGTTGGACATTTTCTACACCCCCTTTTACTAAAGTTTTATTTCGATGTCTACGCCAGCCGGCAAGTCAAGACGCATTAATGCATCTACTGTTTTAGGTGTAGGTTCGTTTATATCAATGAGTCTTTTATGAGTCCTCATTTCAAACTGTTCCCTTGAATCCTTGTTGACGTGGGGAGACCTCAAAATTGTATATATATTTTTCTCAGTAGGAAGTGGAATAGGTCCAGATACATTAGCACCGGTCCTCTTTGCAGTTTCTACAATTCTTTGAGACGATTGATCAAGGAGCTGATGATCAAAAGCCTTAAGGCGAATTCTAATTTTATTTTTTGCCATTTTCTATTCCTCCTAACGCCCGATTGTATTACGGACAATTCTCAGCGAAAATTTCCTGTCCTTTTGGCAGCAACCTTTCACTTCATCGCATATCTTTTTATATTAGCTAGTATATATATAGAATAAAACGGTATTAAAGGGAATAGAATAATTGCCCTATTCTATTCCCTGTATTACTCTTTAAGTGTTGCCTGAAATATTTTAAAAAATTAGTCGGTAATTATTTCAGAAACAACGCCTGCACCAACAGTTCTTCCACCTTCTCTAATTGCAAATCTCAGTCCTGGTTCAATGGCTATTGGTGTAATCAAGGAAATCTCCATTTTAATGTTATCTCCAGGCATTACCATCTCTACTCCTTCTGGTAATGCAATAATGCCTGTCACATCTGTTGTTCTAAAGTAAAACTGTGGTCTGTACC
Organism: Desulfitibacter alkalitolerans DSM 16504; assembly: GCF_000620305.1. Lineage (NCBI taxonomy): Bacteria > Bacillati > Bacillota > Clostridia > Neomoorellales > Desulfitibacteraceae > Desulfitibacter > Desulfitibacter alkalitolerans. Next base: position 23,316 of record NZ_KK211103.1, read on the forward strand.
CTGAGAAAAATGGTGTGTGTCTTCCACCTTCTTCTTTACTTAAAACGTATACTTCTGAACTGAATTTTGTTAATGGCTTGATTGAGCCTGGCTTTGCTAATACCTGACCTCTTTCAATTTCTTGTCTGTCTACTCCTCTTAACAAACAGCCCACGTTGTCTCCTGCTTCTGCATAGTCTAGTAGCTTACGGAACATTTCTACTCCTGTTACTACTGTCTTTCTTGGCTGCTCTGTTAATCCTACTATTTCTACTTCGTCTTGTACTTTTACCTGGCCTCTTTCTACTCTTCCTGTTGCCACTGTCCCACGACCTGTAATGCTAAATACGTCTTCTACCGGCATCAAGAATGGCTTATCCTTGTCTCTTTCTGGTGTTGGGATATAGCTGTCTACTGCATCCATTAGGTCATTTATCTTGCTGCACCATTCACAACTGTTTTCTCCACATCCACATTCTAATGCTTTTAATGCTGAGCCTGGTATTACTGGTATGTCGTCTCCAGGAAATTCGTATTCGCTTAGTAGTTCTCTTACTTCCATTTCTACTAGCTCCATTAATTCTTCGTCATCTACCATGTCTGCTTTGTTCAAAAATACTACTATATATGGTACTCCTACCTGTCTTGCCAGCAATATGTGCTCTCTTGTCTGTGGCATTGGTCCATCTGCTGCACTTACTACCAGAATGGCTCCATCCATCTGGGCTGCTCCTGTTATCATGTTCTTTACATAGTCAGCGTGTCCTGGACAGTCAACGTGGGCATAGTGTCTGTTATCTGTTTCGTATTCCACGTGGGCTGTACTGATTGTTATGCCTCTTTCTCTTTCTTCTGGCGCATTGTCAATTTGATCATATGCTGTTGCTACTGCTCCACCTTTTTTTGATAGGCATACTGTTATTGCTGCTGTTAATGTTGTCTTCCCATGGTCTACGTGACCTATTGTTCCTACGTTAACGTGGGGTTTGGTCCTCTCAAATTTTTTCTTGGCCATTTTTAAAATCCTCCCTTTCGTATCTCGTGGTCAGGGCTGTAAAGCCCTGTAACCACGGTGTTTTTTACATCAGCTACATGTAGTTGATGTGCCGCATTTATTCCACGGTCCTCTTGACAATGAGCCTCCACCGGCATGTCTGCAGGCATCACCGGCATCCCCCATGCCAGAGCATGGTTGATGCCTGGCGGATCAGCCTAACATGCCGGTACTCATTGTCAAGAGGCTTTCGCGGCATAAACGCTACTGATTTACATGGGCTACTTGGACTACTATGACTACACACCACGAGATTACATAGTAGTCCATGTGAAAATCATCTACATCGACTACTTTAACTACTATGTTTTATAATCACGAGATACCTTAAATTACGCTCTTAACTTATACTAAATAAATACATTATCCCACAGCCTACACTTTATTAGCCATAAACATCAGCAAATAAGGAGCTGTATAAGTCCTAGGTTTATCTCATATGTACTGTCCAGCATTATTCTATAATATTTCAAATTGCCTGTCAAATATATACATAATTGCAATACTAATTATAAATTGCAATATTAATAAAAGATACATTACTGAATATTCATCACTAATTTGCATCACTAACTTGACATTTTGCTAAAATTAGTTTATTGTTATCTAAAATCGTTATCGGTTATCGTAAAAAGAAGGTGAAAATATATATATGAAAGAAAATAAGGTTTTAAGAAAACTCTTTTTAGGATTTATTCAAACCCACATCCTGCTGCATGCAGAAAAAGAACCTATATATGGTCAATGGCTAATTGAAGAACTAAGAAGTCACGGCTACGAAATTAGTCCTGGCACACTATATCCTATACTACACAATTTGAAAGATCAGGGTTTATTAGAAGTAGGCATGGAGACGGTAGAAGGCAAACAAAGAAAGTACTACAGTATAACCCATAAAGGCAGTATGGTTTTGAAAAATGCTAAAACCAAGGTTCTTGAACTAGCAAGGGAGTTGATGGAAGATGACTGATATGCTATCTAATATAATGAAAATAAACAAAAACCCTGAAACCCTTTTTACTATTCAAAATGTCACTTATAAACATATCCTCTCTATTGAACAGCTGGAAATATCTAAAGGGGTAACTTGCATTTTAGGTGAAAGTGGTGCAGGAAAAAGTACTTTTTTAAAGCTGTTAAACAATTTAATAAGCCCAGATCAGGGTCAAATTATCTTTAAAAATCAAGTTTTGGAATCAATGGATCCTCTGGACTTACGGCAAAGGATTGTAATGTTAATGCAATCCCCAGTAATTTTTTCTGGTACTGTCAGGGACAATTTGCTGTTTGGTTTAAGGGTTGCAGAAAAAAACATGGCCCATGATAATAAATTGTTAGATATTCTAAAATGGCTTGAGCTAGAAAAGATTTCTTTAGATGCTGATGCGGTTCTTTTGTCTGGAGGCGAGAAACAGCGCATTTGCATGGGACGTCTAACGTTAATGGACCCAGAAGTTTTTCTCTTGGATGAACCTTCAGCGGCCTTAGATGAAAAAAACCAGGAGTTGATTATTAATAGAATCACCCAGCATGCAAGGGACAATGATAGGGATTTAATCATGATTCTCCATTCTGAACAGATAGGCAGAAAATATAGCGACTGTCTAATTCATTTTAAAAAGGACTTTTCAATTGTCAAGGAGGTATTGTAATGGAGGAGCAGGTTGTTAATATTGGTATTGGAAATTTATTACTGGCTTATGTCTTTTGGCTTTTCCTATTGCTTTTATTTTATAAGACCAAAATAAATAAAGAGCGGGAACTGGTTATTGGCACTGTCAGAATGACAATTCAGTTAATCTTAATGGGGTTTTTATTGGATTATATATTTAAAAATCAAAACTGGATGATAACTATTTTAATCTTAAGTTTAATGCTATCCTTTGCGGTTTATAATGTTTTTGGCAGAACTAAAATTCCCTTAAGCAGGGCAATGCAGAAGGTCATTGCAGTTTCAATAGTGGTAGGCACCTGCTTCTCCATATTTTATTTTTTGTTAGTTATTCTAGCCCTGCAGCCCTGGTATGACGCTCGTTACTTTATACCCATTGCCGGCATGATTATAGGCAATTCCATGTCAGGCATATCCCTGGGTGTAGAACGCTTAGTTCACGGTATGATTAACAGGCGTGAACTAATTGAGGGAACCCTTGCTTTAGGCGCATCACCAGCTGCAGCTTCCATGGAAATTGTCCAGGATGCCTATAACGCTGCAATACTGCCCAGCATAAATTCAATGATGGGTATGGGCATTGTATTTTTACCAGGTTTAATGACGGGACAAATTTTAGCCGGCATATCACCCAATACTGCCATTGCCTATCAGATAGCCATTATGTTAGCTATTGTAGGAAGCGTGGGTTTGTCTGTTTTTATATTAGTTCAATTGGGCTACAGAACTTTCTTTAACAAACGTGCCCAGCTTATGTTAAAAAACATTTGAAGTGCCCTGCCTTATAACTCTGGACGATTCAGCTATAAAGCTTTTAAATAAAGAACGTCATAAGATAAAATAATTAAATAATTATTCTTTTATAAGACAAAAGAACCGTCATGAGTCTTATAGTTTGATGACTTGCTTTAGTGTGGTATATTTATCCATAACTTCAAGGTCAGGATTAACACCTATGCCAGGCCCTGTTGGCACATCAATAGTTCCATCAGCATTGATGACAGCAGGTATATCTACAATATCTTCTGCAAAGTATCTCTTGGATGCTGAGGTATCACCTGGTATTGTAAAGTTTGGCAGAGCTGCCAGGGCCAGGTTTTGGGCACGACCAATTCCTGTTTCCAGCATGCCGCCGCACCAGACTGGAAGCCCTAAATCAGCACAAATATCATGGAGCTTAATGGACCTTGTCAAGCCGCCAACACGTCCTACCTTGATATTAATAATTTTGCAGCTGCCAAGTTCATGGGCTTTTCTTGCATCGTCCGGATTAAGAATGCTTTCATCCAGACAAATGGGTGTTTTTAATTCTTTTTGCAAGGCTGCATGGTCAATTATGTCATCATGACTTAGAGGTTGCTCAATCATCATTAAACCCAAGTCTTCCATTTCCTTAAAAAGTTCAATGTCATCTAGTGTATAAGCTGAATTAGCATCTGCCATTAAAAGTATATTAGGAAATTTCTTGCGCACTTCCCTTAACATTTCCAGATCCCAATTGGGCTTGATTTTTACTTTTATTCTCTGGTATTTCTCTTCTAAATAGCCTTCTATCAGCTCAACAAGCTTTGGAATGCTATCCTGGATGCCTATACTGACTCCCGTTCCTATTTTTTCTTTAACCCCACCTATCAAATTTACTAGGGGCTGTTGATGCTGCCTGCCATATAAATCCCATACAGCTCCCTCAAAACCTGCCTTGGCCATTGGATGACCCTTTACAACTTCAAATCTATCTGATAATTCCTGGGGAGTACTCCAATTATTCTTATTGGCAATGGGAATTAAAAAATCCTTAATTACATGCAGGGATGTACCGAGGGTTTCATAGCTATAGCCGGGAAATTCAGATGCCACAACCTCTCCATATCCATCTAGTCCTTCACTGTGAATTCCAATAATAAGTGCTTTGCGTACCTCATCTCTGCCAAAACTGGTTTCAAAGTAGCTGAGCAAGGGCAATTCAACCTGCCGGATCTCTACCTTTTCTATCTTCAAGACAATTGTCCCCCTTTAACCAAAATATAGGTTGCTTTTTTATCTGTAATATTGTTTAGACAGTTTATATAATAGCCTCTGTCAAAATAGTGGCATAAGGCATTTCTTAAAGCCAAGCGCCATTTTAGAGCTAAATCTTTATTATCTTTTTTTAGCTTTTGAAAACCTACTGGTATGTCAAGCAGTACTGCTTTTTCTGCTTTAAATTCTCTAATTAATGGCTCTGGACCATTGGTGCCTGGTATAAGTTCAAGTACTTTAAAAGCTTCCCCAGGCATTTTAATATCTTTTCCTCCAATAATATCCTTAACTCTGTTAGTATTTATATGCCATTCAACTAGTAATCTATCAGATGGCAATCCCCTATTTAGCTCATCAAGCATTTCTCCATAATGGTTTATATAATATGTAGTGGATATACCTCCCAGCTTGGTGAAGTTTAGCTTTGCATTTGCTGCCTCAAGGGGATCAAATGTCCAATTAATTATATCTATTCCTTTAGTAAGAACACCTTCCCTTTGGGCCAGCTTCATTTTATATCCTAGGCCCATGCCTCTATACTGGGGAAGAACTGCAAGAATATGGGAGCAAAAAATTGGCTTGTTTTGATGGTTTAAGCCAACAAAGCCATAGGAGAAGCCTATCATTTCCCCGCCATGGAAGGCCCCTACCACCAGCCCTCCATTTCTATGGGCTGTAAAAAGCTGGTGATCAGGAATCACTTCCTCCATATCCTTAAGGCCCCAGGTTTTAGCTTGAACTGTATGACAGGCACGGAATTCTTTCATTTCCGTTAAGGGGCGTATTATAATAGCATTTTCATCCATCCAAAATTCTCCCTTTCATAAATCTTTGACCGCTAGTTTAACTATATCACAGCAGCAGGCTTAACACTCCCTATAATTTTTTAAGATCAATCAATTTGCCTTCTTTGGTCACTAATATATCCAGACTCCTAATAAAAATATTAACCAGATGAGGATCAAATTGCGTTCCCGCACATTTAATTAGCTCAGCCTTGGCATCTCCTATAGCCAGTGCAGGTTTATATGGTCTGCCATTAATCATAACGTCAAAAGCATCCACTATTGCTAAAATTCTTGAAGCTAGTGGAATATCTGTTTTGTGTAATCCATGGGGATAACCAGTCCCGTCCCAACGTTCATGATGATACAGAATTTTTTCAGCAATGGGTAGTAGTTCAGGGGCAGCCTGGGCAATCCTGTGACCAACCTCAGTATGCTTTTTCATAACTTCCCATTCTTCCTCAGTTAAAGGGCCAGGTTTTTGGAGTATTTGTTCTGGTATTGCAACCTTTCCAACATCATGTAAAGTGGCCAGAAGCACTAGTTCATCTAAACTGCTTACGGGCAACCCCAGGGCTCTGCCTATTATCAAAGCATGTTCTTTGAGTCTTTGGCAGTGTTGGTCTGTTTCGTGGGTTTTTTCTGAAAGGGTTTTTTGAAGTGATGATATAATAGAACTTTTAGAGCTTTTACTTTCAAGAAGCTTATTCCTGTACATTCTATCTTCTGCATCTTTAAATATATCCAACATATTTTCACTTTCAACCCTTTTTGTAGCCACACCAAATGCTAAACTAAGGGGGATGGGCTCATCATCGGCTCTAAGGCATTCTTTCTTTATGCGATTACATATTTCTTCAGCTACATATTCATCTGTTTGGGGAAAAATGAAGGCAAACTCATCCCCGCCAAGTCTGCATACTATATCCTCACTCCTGCATATTTTTTTGAAAACCTTGGCAATTTTTTTAAGGAGCTTATCCCCCTCACCATGACCAAAAGCATCGTTTATCAGTTTCAAGCCATTTACATCTCCAATGATAATACTTAATGGAAGCTGTCTTCCTGTGTCCAATCGTCTGAGGTTTTCCTCAAAGTAATTCCTATTATACAGGGTGGTTAAGACATCATGCATACAGAGGTATTTAAGCCTTTCTTCATGGAGTTTTCTTTCAGTTATGTCGTCATATATCCCATAGACCCCTACAACGTCATTATCTATAACTATGGGGACGCCTTTTATTTGTACATGTATGGGGCGACCAGATTTTGAATATCTAGTTGTTTCTAAACATATTGGCTTTCCATTACAAACATTTTTCGTAATTTCCTTTGCCTCGGCTAATTTTTCTCCAGGAGCCAACAATAAATCAATGTTTTTGCCCCTGACTTCTTCCAAACCAAACCCAAATACTCTTTCAAACTCACTATTTACTTCAATAATTTCATGATTCTTATTCAATAAAGCAATAGCTTCAAAGGAGTTTCTAAATAATGTCTCAAAGCACTGTTTCTGATACCGTAATTCCTTCTCGGCTTTTTTACGCTCTGTAACATCTCTAAAGGATTCAATTGCTCCTGCAATGTTGCCATCCTTGTCTCTAAGGGGAGTTGCTTTAGCCCAAAGATAGGCACCTGAATCACCAATTGCCGGGCAAAAGACCTCGCCTATTAAAGATCCATCCTTCACTCTTTCCATGTATGAATATCCTCTGGCCAGTTCTTGGTTATAATTTAATACCATGTCTATTAGTATGGGTCTTCTTGAGTTAAAAAATGGCAGGGCGTATTCATAATTGCCTTTGCCAATGATGCTTTCAGCCTTGATACCAGTAAGTCCTTCAATAGCCTTATTCCATAACAAAACCTTTCCGTATTTATTTATAACAAAAGTAGCCTCAGGCAGCGAATTGATAATATCAGCCATTTTTCTTTCCGATTCCTCAAGGGCTACCTCTGCGCGCTTTCGTTCATCTATATTTTCTATAGCAGTACTTAAATACTTGAAATTACCTTCAGCATCTTTTACAAGTGAAATGTTTAAACGACCCCAGATAATCTGCCCATCTTTTCTAACATACCTTTTATCAATACAGTAGTTCTCAATTTCACCGGTTATTAATGAGTTGTACAAATGTATATCCTTTTGCAAATCCTCATAATATGAAAACTTAGAAAAATGCATCCTGGACATTTCTTCAACTGTATAACCCAAGAAATTGCACAATGTCTCATTTGCTGTCAATGTATAGCCCTTAATATCAGAAACACCAATTCCTACTGATACATTTTGAAAAAAGGAGCGATATTTTTCTTCACTTTCTCTAAGAGCATTTTCAACTTGTTTTTGAGGTGTAATATCTGAATAAATACCGTAGCCTGCAACCACTTCTTCATTTATTATAATTGGTATTCCTTTAACAATAACGTTAACTGGCTTATTTCCCTTTCCATATCTTACAGTTTCAAAAGAATTAGATTTGCCTGATAATATCTCTTTAGAAGTTTCTACTGCCCTTGCATACTCATGAAGATATGTCTCATTTTCTAATTCACCTACTAACACATCCTCAATTTTTTTGCCCCTGATTTCATCAATATGGTAATCAAAAAGCTCTGTAAATCTGCTATTGATTTCTACTATTCTGTTTTCTCTATCAAAGTATACAATGGCATCAGTCGCATTTTTGAAAAGGGCTTCAAAGTGCTTATTTTCTAACATAAAAATTCCGGTATCATCCTTCTTTTTTTGTGTAGAAGACATTTATTTATCACCCAGCCTTAATTAAACAAAAACACATTATCTGAGAATTCTACATTATTTTCTAATAACCTTGTTTCTTTGAGAAGTTTTTCTGGGATTACGTAAAAAAATGGCAACAAACTGATTTGTCGCCATTTTCATAAGCCTTATTCTTTGTTACTAACCCCTGCTTCTTCAAAGGTAGCCATTTCATGGATTATCTTAACAGCTGCTTCTATTAGATGAAAAGCTAAAGCTGCTCCTGTACCCTCTCCTAACCTTAAATCCAAGTACAAAACAGGCTGTAGGCCCATGAAATCTAACATGATTTTGTGTCCCGGTTCTTGAGATAAATGGGAAGCAAGCATATATTCTTTGCATTCCTTCTTCATGTTATAAGCCACTAAAGCCGCTGCTGTTGAAATGAAACCATCTATAACAACCGGCACCCTTCTTGCTGAAGCTCCGAGAATCACACCTGTTAAGGCGGCAATCTCCAATCCACCAACCTTTTTTAAAACATCTAGTGCATCTGTTGGATCTGGATTGTTAACTTCCAGGGCTTTTTTAATTACCTGCTGTTTTTTTATCAGCCCATGGTCATCAACCCCAGTACCTCTACCAGTAATAAACTCCACATCTTTCCCACTAAAGCATGCAAGAATGGCACTGCTTGGAGTAGTATTTCCTATCCCCATTTCCCCAGTTCCTATCAATGCTGCACCTTTATCAATTTCTTCATTTACCAGCTTAATACCCACTTCAATGGCAGCTACTGCCTCTTCCTCTGTCATGGCTGGCCCCTTTGCCATATTCCTTGTACCAGGTCTGACCCTGCAATTATTTAAGTCCGGATGGTCTATTGGCTCCCCGGCTACTCCCACATCTGTAACAACTACCCTGGCTCCAGCATGGTTAGATAAGACATTTATTGCCGCACCATTATACAAGAAATTAAGTACCATCTGGGGTGTCACTTCCTGGGGAAAAGCACTAACACCTTCTTCTACCACCCCATGATCACCTGCCATTGTCATTACCACCTTATCCCCTAGTGTTGGAAGGGGATTTTCCTGAATCTGTGCTAGCTGTACGACAATTTTCTCCAGCACCCCCAAACTCCCAGGTGGTTTAGTTAGATTGTCTAACCTTTTCTGAGTTTCTTCTCCCATGGCTGGATTAGTTTTAACAATGCTTTCAAGGGTTTCTTTGAATAGTTTCACTTTGTTTACCTCCTCCTTTTAATGTATAAAAAAAGTTCCCAAGCTTAACAGCTCAAGAACTTTTCCATCATCCTTAAAGACCTAATGCTTTAGGCAGGTTTCCTGACTCCCGATTCAAACGCCTGTGGCCAGCCTTCCCAGAGAAACCTCCAGTGACATAACCTGACTCATCGATTACAGTGGCGGGACCGTACTGGAATCTAACCAGTTTCCCTTTTACCCCATATCTGGGCACCTAATACATTAAATATTCATTTATTGACATTATAATATTGTTGACCATCAATTTCAATATATTTTGAACACCATTATTTTGGGCATCATTCATTATCTCTCTATTATTTTCAAAAAGCTTTGATTATGGGCAATCTCCAAAGTTTATTTATAGTTAGCACAAGGCCCAATACATTTTCCACATACATCTGCAAAACCAATGGCACTGTGCTCATCAGCTACTTTTAGGAGCCTTTCATAACATAAAGGTTTATTAATACTATTTTCAGTTAATGCCCCAACTGGGCAGTTTTTTACACACTTCAAGCAGCCCTTTCCTTCATAAAACAGACAATATTCCTTAGCAGGCTTTACTGTTGGTTCTATAAAGTGGCTAATAGCAATACTGCCAAATCTGCCTGCACATCCAACTGGAGTTATTAGCATTTTATTAACTCCAAATGTACCCAGACCTGCGATGTAGGCAATACTCCTATGAGACCAGGCAGCTGTAAGAGTTTTTTCGTCAAAGTTATGTGTAGCCTTTTGATAAGCAGTTTCAATTCCTAAAGCATTAAGCCTCTCACTTAATAATATGCATATTTCATTTATTAAAGAATTGGCATTAATATATGCACTTGCCCATTTTTCTGAGACCCTGACTCCATCTCTATTGGATCGTGCTATTTCTATATTAAAGGGAACATAAAAAGTTACAATGGTTTTGACATTTTTTAATAGGTCCTCGGGCATTAAGTGATGAGGATGTAATTTTTTTAGTTCCAGGAACAAAGGGTCATTTGGATTGGCATATCCTATTAAGGGTTCCCTGAAGCCAAAGGGACTTTTCTGAACGGCTTCAATTATTGTACACTCAATGGCTGCTCTAATTTTATCCATAATGTTCTCTCCCATATTTAATATCCTTACTACCTATTATACAACCATACAGATTTTATAAAAAGCCTTATTTACCAATGTAATATTATTTCTCAGCAGTTAAAGCAGGTAAAAAAATAAGACAAGAGAAACGTCACCTTGTCTTGTTTTTGTTTGATGGTGCCTCGGGGCGGAATCGAACCACCGACACGAGGATTTTCAGTCCTCTGCTCTACCGACTGAGCTACCGAGGCATATATGGTGACCCGTAGGGGACTCGAACCCCTGTTACCGGCGTGAAAGGCCGGTGTCTTAACCGCTTGACCAACGGGCCATTTTAAAATTAAATGGTGAGCCATCCGCGACTCGAACGCGGGACACCCTGATTAAAAGTCAGGTGCTCTACCGACTGAGCTAATGGCTCTCATGTCAACAAGTCACAAGTGTACACTACTAAATCCAAAGTGTCAATAGAAAAATGTTTTAAATAATTTCATTATATTTCAAATCATCCATTTAAAGCAGCCTACTCTGATATCATATTATTTTCTACCATTAAAAGATGTTCAAACATTCTTTTACGAGCTTCCATTGAGTCACCATTTTTTATAGCTTCATAAATACCCTCATGAGCATCTAAAAGTGTTTGGGGCATTCTTTCTGTTGAATACAGCTTTTGGCGACTGGTGCGCATGGTATTTTCAATGGTATCTGATACAGTATTCATAAGCCTAGTTAATAAAACATTTTGTGAAGCCTGGGCAACTGTATAATGGAACTTCCAATCCGCCTTTTCACCAATTTCTGATTGATCAACATCTCGCTTCATTTCATCCAGGGCTTCCCTCATCTTTGCCAGGTCCTCTTCATCACGTCTCATTGCCGCCAGACCAGCCGCTTCTACCTCTAATCCTTTACGTACCTCTAAGATTTCAATGACAGTATCCCTTTCCATCAACAAAACTAACGCAAGGGGTTCAATAATTGAATCAATGCTTGTCTGCTTAATAAAAGTGCCTTCACCAGATTTAATTTCAACCAGACCCATTAAATGTAAGGCACTTAAAGCCTCCCTCACTGATGCACGGCTAACCTTAAGTCTGTCTGCCATCTCTCTTTCCGATGGCAATCTATCACCTGGTTTTAGGTTTCCTTCAGTAATCATTGCCTTAATCTGTTCTACAATTTGCTCATAAATTTTTCTGGGTTTTATTGGTTTGAATTGCATTAAGCATACCCCTCATCTTACCTTTAGTTTAGTAATAATTTTTCTTACATTCTTCTTTTTAAAGTTTAGCATTTCCTCATGTCAACGTCTATATTAAAATTCACCCTAATAAAGGTAATATTGAGCACAAAAGAAAAAACTGCCCTGAAAAGTTTATACTTAACAGGGCATGATGTGTTTAGTATTTACCGTCTAATATTTGTGCCGTGTGTAATACCTTTGTATTAGATTTTTTAACATCTAAACCACCCCGCAGTGACATTAAGCACCCTGGACAGTCAACAGCAACCAATGCTGCATCAGCATTTTCCACATTTTTAAGCTTACGATTTAGCATTTCTGCAGAAACCTCTGGCAGCTTCACACAATAGGAGCCGCCAAAACCACAGCAGCGATCTGCCTCTTCCATTTCTGTATAATCTAGATGTGGCATTGCCTGTAATATTTCTCTAGGTTCTTTTTTCACACCCATGCCGCGATTCAAGTGACAGGAATCGTGATAGGTGACTTTAATGGGACTTGTACAAGCTACATCACATGCAGCGGCAACTTCCTTAACACTAAGACCTTGTTCATTTGAATCCAGAATATGAACAAGCTTTATAAAATCAACTGCTTTTTCAGAAACTTTTTGGGCATCAGACTTTGCCTTTGCATCACTATCACCTGCTAACCAGTCCATCCAATCATGCTTAAGTGCTGATGTACAGGTGGGGCAAGCACTTACTATATAATCGTATTCATCTTTAGCAAGGGAGGATAAATTCTGTTTAGCTATTACTGCAGCAGCATCATTTCTGCCCATATATTTTGCCGGTGCTCCACAACATGTCTGCTCTTGTGGATAAACTACCTCGTATCCCTTTTTATTTAGAACCCTGACCAAAGACTCACCTATTTCAGGATATGCAAAGTCAATTACACATCCTCCATAAAAGGCTGCTTTACCCTTCTTATTCTCCACATTTTGCTTCACCGACTTTATAATGTCTCTAAATGGTTTCGGAGCAATTGCTGGTAAGCTTCTCCAATGGGAAAGCTTTGAATAGCCCAGTGGAAGTTTTCTAATGAATTTGCTGCCATCTTTACCTTCAGCAACAAATGGCTTTTGTGCCCATGAAGCCTGACGTAAACCAAAGTGGAACAACCCCTTGTTTTTTAAAACTGATTCTATAATTGTATTTTGTATAAAGGGCAAGGGTATTTCTTTTCTAATTCTGCTTCTCATTTCCATTATTAGTTCCGGTATTTCAATCTTTGCAGGGCAAAACTCTTTACAGCGGCCGCAGCCAATGCACATTTCCTGAGGCTTTTCAGCATCTCTCTTACTGTTAAAAAAGGATGTTAGGAGAACACCAATACCACCTGCATAAATGTGCCCGTAAACATGACCTCCTACTAACTGGTAGGTTGGGCAAACATTAAGGCATGAAGCACAACGCACACATTGGGCCATTTGTTTAAACACAGGATCCCTTAATAATTCCTTTCTGCCATTGTCTAGAATTATCACGTGGAGCTCTTTGTCAATGATTTCTGGTCCTATGCCATCTTTTAAGGTTGGTACAGCACCTGTGATCATTGTTGTGTAAGCCGTTATGGGCTGGGCTGTAGCACTTTTTGGGAGAGCCTTGGCTATGGGAGCAACATCTTTAAACTTTTCCACAAGCTTTTCATAGCCAAAGATTGCCACATGAACTGGAGGCAGGGTAGTTGTCAGCCTTCCATTACCCTCATTCATGAATAAACACATTGTACCAGTCTCTGCAACGGCAACATTACAGCCTGACACACCAATATCAGCCTTTAAAAATTTCTCACGCAGGGTTTCTCTTGCCAGTCTTACCATTAGTTTTATATCTGGTTCTACTTTTTTCTTTAATGCCCCAGAAAAAATTTCGGCACAGCGTTCCTTGCTTAAATGAATAGCAGGCATAACCATATGGGATGGTTTTTCTCCAACCTGCTGGATAATCCACTCACCAAGGTCTGTCTCTACCATTTCCATTACATCTTTCATCTTTTCATTAAGATGAATTTCTTCCGTTGCCATTGATTTTGCTTTGACACAAAGCCTGGCATTTCTTTTTTTAGCAATTTCAGTTAGGATTTTAACCACATCATTGCCATCAGCAGCCCTATGGACCTGACCACCCCTTCTAACTATATTAGCTTCAAATTGCTGTGCCAGCTCCTCTGCACGGGCAGCTGCCGAAGATTTTATTTCTGCGATTTCTGTTCTTAAGGCTTCAAAATCAATCTCACTATACACCGCAGCTCTTGCAACTGGGAAAACGTCCCCGAATTTGCCCAGGGCTCCTCTTAGGTTAGGATCATTAAGTGCTTTATTAACACTTTTCTTAAAAGTTTGATCTATAGGCATAATTCCCACTCCCCCATTGACAGGATTTTGAATTCAGATGAATTTACCCGAGTTTTTTAGTCAACACATATAATTATTAAACGTCCAGGCCCATGAACACCAATTGTTAATACTCTCTCAATATCAGCTGTTTTACTTGGACCTGTCACATAGGCTATAAATCCCGGAACCTCATTTCCGTAGGTTTTTTGAATCACATCAAGGGAATCCTCAAAGGTTCCAACCAGTGACCTGGTGTTAATAACGGCTAAATGAGTTGGTGGTAATGTTGATACCAGCCTTTTATAAACATCTGTGGCATCCTGAACAATGGACCCTAGTGCTGATATTCCTAAATCAAATTCAGAAATACCCAATTCAGACTGTTCAATTACGTCCCTGTTTAAATCTGTTGTAAACTCAACACCATCTTCCTGGGCCCGCTGCTTGACTGCCTCTAAATTTATTTTTTCAAGGGGTACTGATACAACTTTCTTAAAGCCGCCTTCTTTAATCTCATTGCTTATTGCTTTTTCAGCTTCCTCACTAGACACGCACCTGATTACCTTTACAGTAAGTGCTTCCGCTTTCTCTTTGAAAGTATTAAATAGTGCATCAATATCCTGGTTCGCTGGTATGTTTATCTGCCAGTCGAAGACCTTAGCTGATTGTCCCATAACTCTCACTCCTTCTTGTATATAAGTGAAACCTATATATTTATGAATTTTCTCGGTTTTTCAGTAGGCAAGCTGATGGCAGCGGCAGTTTATTTTTTTTCATTATTATATGACTTTTCTAATAGCTGGGCTACATGAAAAACGGGAATATCCTCTCCTGCTTGATGGAGGCCGTCTTCTAACTGCATTTTGCATGCACCACAGCTTGTTACAAGCATTGTTGGTTTTACAGAAAGAATGTCCTCTGTCTTTTTATTTCTAATTGAGCTGGACATTTCGTAGTGGGTTAAACTAAAGGACCCGGCACTTCCACAGCAGCGGTCTGGCTTGGACATTTCAACAAATTCCAAACCGGGGATACTCTTTAGAATCTCTCTTGGCTGCTTTGCTACAACCTTATCTCCCCTTACAAGGTGACATGGGTCATGATAAGTGACTCTTTCTTTTACTTCTCCCTGTGGTTTTTTGTAATCAATTACCTCTACTAGAAACTCTGAAATGTCATAAACCTTTGGAGCTATCTTCTTTGCCACATTAATGTAGCCGCTTTCATTACCCAATATATCTAGATAGTGATGTGACAAGGCACTTCCACAGGTGCCACAAGCAGTAACAATATAGTCAACATTTTCTTTGCTCAATTCATTAAGATTGTACTTGGCAATCTCCTTTGCTGTGTTCAGGTCACCATGCATTAAGGTTGGTATTCCACAGCAGTGCTGATGTTCAGGTATAACCACTTCAACATCATTGGCCAACAATACATTTACAACTGATTTGCCTACATCTGTATAGATGTAGTTGTTTACACATCCTATAAAAAAGGCAACTCTACACCTGGGATTGTCAACCTTGTTGACCTTTGGCAGCTCTTTAATCAAAGGGATATCTGCCAGCCTTGGTATGACTCTCCTCATATCTAAACCAATTGGAAATCTTGGTGAAGCAAGGTTTTTGCCCTTTACCTTTTTCATACCAAGACCTTGAAACTTGCTGCCTGCTGTCATTCCAAACTTAAATAGCTTTGGTCTTTTAAGAACATCAAATATCCTTCTTTTTATAGGGTGAATACCTTTTTTCCTGGCCATGGCTGCTCTAGTGGCAAGAATAATTTTCTCAGGCTGAACTCCACAGGGGCAATTTGCCCCACACGCCCGACAAGTTAGGCAGAGGCTTAATATTTCAGCCATTTTATCTGTATATTCTAATTTACCCTCAAGGAGAGCCTTAGCCAGTTGAATTTTTCCCCTGGCTACACCTGATTCTCCAAGTGTTTCTTTATAAATAGGGCAGACAGCCTGGCAGTTCCCACAGTTCATACATTTAATAATCTCATTTTCAATATTTTTCAGATCATCATAAATTGCCATGCTTTAATTCCCCCTTTAGATATTTACAACTTTGCCAGGGTTAAATATATTGTCAGGATCCAGGGCTCTCTTTATAGCTTTCATGGCTTCAACACCTGCCGGTCCAAATTCTTGCTCCAAGTATTTCATCTTTGCAATTCCAATACCATGTTCTCCAGATAGAGTACCACCTAATTCCAGGGCTACTGCAAAGATTTCGTCTACAGCTTTATGAACACGTTCCATTTCCTCTTTATTTCTTTCATCAGTTAGGATAGTTGGGTGTAAATTGCCGTCACCTGCATGGCCAAAAGTACCAATGGTTAAATCATATTTTTTGGCAATTTCATTTAACGCTTTTAGCATATCAGGTATCCTGCTTCTAGGAACAGTAGCATCTTCTAAAACAGTAGTGGGGCTAACCTGGGCCAAAGAAGGAAGGGCAGCCCTTCTAGCAGTCCACAGCCTTTCTCTCTCCTCTGCTGTTTCGGCAATCCTAAGTTCACCATTATTTTCCTTACAAACCCTGGCAACAGCCTCAGCTTCTTTAGCTACTACCTCCGGAAGGCCGTCAACCTCTATTAGTAAAACAGCTTCTGCTTCCAATGGCAATCCCACCTTAGCATAGTTTTCTACTGTCTTAATGGTAACATTGTCCATTATTTCTAAAGTGGCAGGTATTACCTTGTTAGCAATAATTCCTGTAATTGTATTCGCAGCATCGTCCAGACTGTTAAATACCGCTAACATACTTTTTCTATCTTCAGGTGCAGGTATGAGCTTAACAATTATCTCAGTGATAATACCTAATGTTCCTTCTGAACCTGTAAATAGCTTCACCATGTCATAAGCTGTAACATTCTTTACAGTCTTGCCGCCGCATTTCATTACCTCACCATTTGCCAAAACTACTTCAAGGCCCATTATATAATGTTTAGTAACACCATACTTTAGTCCCCTTAATCCCCCTGAGTTTTCGGCAACACTTCCACCCATGGTGGCAGTTGTAACCGTCCCTGGGTCAGGAGGGTAGATTAAACCATGCTTTGCCACAGCGTTATTTAGATCCTGAATTACCACTCCTGGTTCTACTGTAGCTGTGAGGTTTTCCGCATCTACTTCCAAAATTCTATTCATCTTAAGCATGGACATTACAATACCCTTCCTAATTGGAATTGTGCCGCCACTTAGATTTGTACCAGCACCCCTTGTATAAATGGGTATTTTGTGCTTTGCTGCATATTTCACTATACTTATAACATGCTCTCTGGTGTTTGGGGTAACTACCACATCTGGCATTTCAGATGGCATATCAGCAGTAGCATCATAAGAATAACAATGAAGCGATTCCTTGTCAGTAATAACGTTTTCTTTTCCCAGCAGGTTAGTCAACTCATTAATAAAATTCTTTTCCATAGAAAAACCTCCTTTTTATTAATACTCAATACAATTCCAGCAGCCTAATGGTCAGACCATTCCGGTTGATAATAGACCTATATATTATATGCTTTGAACATATTATAGCATGATTTGACTTGCTTTTTAATATTATGACTTATGGATAGCCTTTATATAAAAAAATAATTTCAAAATTTTTGACATTATAATTACTGATAGTATAATAAAATTGAGACAAATGCGGGAAGGCAATTCCCGCATTTGTCATTTATTAGGTATGTTATTAATTGTTATTTATTTAGAACCCAAAGCCTAATCCTAGTCCAACTGCAGTCATACCTAAAATACCTGCAGCCACCAGATAATAGGTCATGGGAATTAGAGCCCACTTGATAAGCTTACCTTCCACTCCAACTAAACCTACAACAGCGCATGCTGCAACAACGTTGTGTACACAAATCATGTTGCCTGCTGCCCCACCAACAGCCTGAAGGGCAACCACCAATGCTCCATTAACACCAATTTCGGTAGCTACTCCATGCTGGAACAGGGAGAACATCATGTTACTAACAGTATTACTGCCTGCAATAAAAGCACCTAAAGCTCCAATTACAGCTGCAAAGGCTGGCCAGGCAGAGCCTGCTACAGCAGCAACACCTTGAGCTAACGCTATTGGCATGCTATCGAAGCCTGAGGCATTTACACCAGAGTTAATAAAAATACGAACCATTGGTACTGCAAAACCTAAAGCAACGCTGGCACCTATCATGGTTTTGGCAGAAACTGAGATTGCCTTGGACATTTCTTCCCATTTCATGCCCAGAATGAAGAAGGAGCATGTTACTGTGACAATGAAGATTGTGCCTGGAGAGTACAGTATCTGCCAATTCTGGCTGATACCAGTCTCCATAATATTTCTCACCCATAGTGTAACACCTGGGGCAGTTAAAGCAGCCTTAAGAGGGTCAACAATTCTTGAAAGTACAAGCAATAAAGCAACTATTAAATAGGGAACCCATGCTTTGAAAAGGGTCATGTTTGCCCTTTCTTCTTCTAGCTTTGGTCTTAAGGAACCCATCCAGTCAGACTCCCACTCAGATTCTGGTGGAAAGTCCCAGGGCTTGCTGGGCATTAAGAAGCCCTTACGCGCAGCAGTAATAACTATTGGTAAGGCAATTAAAGAACCTAATAACGATGGAAAGTCAGGTCCCAAGAAAACGCCAACTAAAACATATGGAATTGTAAAGCTTAATCCTGCAAATATTGCAAAGGGAAGAACCTCTAAACCTTCTGAAAACTTTCTGTTCTTGCCAAAAAATCTAGTTAGCATCATACAAATTGCTAGGGGAATAAGTGTACCTACTATAGCATGCAGAACAGCCACATTTGCAGCAGTCATATAAACATATTCTAGATAACCAGGATCAGCTGCACTTGCTACACCAATATACTCATGAACAACTGGGTTATCTAAGCCGGTTCTAACACCTATAAGCATTGGAGTGCCGACAGCTCCAAAGGATACTGGCACACTTTGGATGATGAGAGCTGCTAGAACTGCAGCAAGGGCTGGGAAGCCAAGCACCACAAGTAAAGGAGCGGCAACAGCAGCTGGAGTACCAAAGCCTGCAGCACCCTCAATAAAAGCACCAAATAAGAAAGCTATAATTATAACCTGGATTCTACGATCCGGGGTAATGTCCATAAAACCACGACGAATAGTGGTAACAGCACCACTATATGTCAAGGTGTTAAGCATTAAAATTGCACCAAAAACAATGTATAAAATTGATACGGCAATTACTACACCTTGTATACTAGAAGCAATAACACGAACCAGGTCCATCTTCCAAACCAGCAAACCCATGATTCCTGTGTATGCCCATGCTATCGGCATGGCATGTTTTGCAGGCCACCTTAAAAATACCAGAAAAATAAATACAACAAGAATAGGCGTAAATGCCAAAAGCGCTAAAACACCAAGACCCATAAAATAAATCCTCCTTTTTAGAAATATTCACATAATTAACTTCCCGTATACAATATACCCTTTATAATGTATACCTTTGTATACCTTTTTTATGTTTTTTTATTATCCACCTCCTCAGTTTTAAGGCAGCCAGGTGCAAATCCAAAAAGACCAGATCCTCTTTTTTAAAATATTGGCCTGACCACTAGGCTGATATCCTTCTCGACCACCCTTTCTTAACATATATTATACATTGATGTGAAAATTCCTCCCTAAAATGTCAGACATTTTACAATTTTATTAATTAAATATTTTTATGACAATATTCTTTAAGTACAATACTGTTTTGCTGCTTAAGGATAATTCTGATGCAAATTATAAAACAAAACTTGGCTTGCGCCAAGTCCTTGACGTCGGCGGAAGCCTTAGTCTAGTGAATGACGAACAGGACGTTCTAATGTCGGCTATGCAGCAGGACGCTGCGTTTTAGCCGACCACTATCTACCTTATGGAACTTATGCTTTCTGATAGTGTAAAATATATTGTTAAAACACAAAAGCAACCTTCATTATTAGAAAGTTGCTTAAAAGCTTTTATTAGAAAATCTTATCTAAAACCATTGTTTGTTCTCTGCCTGGACCTGTAGATACTATATTAACCTTAACCTTAACTAGTTCCTCAATCCTTTCAATGTACCTCTTGGCATTTGGGGGAAGTTTTTTATATTCATTAATCTGGGAGGTAACTTGCTTCCAGCCTGGCAATGTTTCATATACTGGTTCACAGCTTGACAATTTTTTAATGCTTTGGGGAAATTCCTTAAGCATTTCTCCCTTATATTTGTAGCCTACACAAATTTTTATAGTATCAAGACCATCCAGTACATCCAATTTAGTAACAGCAAGAGATGATATACCATTTATACGTACAGAGTATCTGAGAATTATGGCATCAAACCATCCACATCTTCTAGCTCTACCTGTAGTAGTTCCAAATTCTTGACCTGCTTTGAGCAATTGTTCGCCTATACTGTCTTTTAACTCAGTTGGGAATGGTCCTTCACCAACTCTTGTTGTATAAGCCTTGACAACGCCAAGAACTCCCTTGATTTTTGTGGGCCCTATACCAGCCCCAATAGCAGCACCCCCTGAGGTAGGATTAGACGATGTAACAAAGGGGTATGTGCCATGATCTACATCAAGGAGTGTTCCTTGAGCACCTTCAAAAAGAATATCTTTTCCATCATTATACGCTTTATTAATGAACAAAGAACAATCAACCAGGTATGGCTGCATTTTTTGTCCATAATCTAGATACGTCTCATACATTTCATTAAAATCAAAACCTTTATGTCCATAAATTCTGTTTAAAAAGAAGTTCTTCTCTTCTAGATTTCTCTCTAAAATTTCTTTAAATTCTTCAGCATCCATTATATCTATCACTCTTATACCAAGTCTAGATACTTTATCCATATAACATGGACCAATACCCCTTTTTGTCGTACCTATCTTAAATTCGCCTCTTTTTTCCTCCTGAAGCTCATCCAATAACCTATGATAGGGCATAATAAGGTGAGCATTTGCACTAATTTTAAGCGCGTCACTTTCAATATTGTTTTGCTGTAGGTACTCTAACTCTTTAAATAGAACAAGTGGGTCAAGAACAACACCGTTACCAATAATACAAGACTTTCCGGGATATAGTATTCCCGACGGGATCAAGTGTAATTTATATGTCTTATCACCCACCACTACTGTATGCCCAGCGTTGTTTCCCCCTTGATACCTGCATATTACATCTGCTTTTTTAGCTAAGAAATCGGTTACCTTTCCCTTTCCCTCATCTCCCCATTGAGCTCCTACCAATACAACTGCAGACATTGTGCAGTTCACCTCCCTAAACTAGACCCCTGGTCTTTTTAGCCTGATTTCAACCTTATCCTATAATTCTTTGGTAATAATATTACCTTTTTCCATTATTAATATATTAAAATTTTTTAGTTGCCCATTTTTACATAAAAATTACCCAAATACAGGACTCAACAAATAGCCTTTTATTTGAGTAGAACCTTTTCCAAATATCTTCTTAACCCGTAATATTTTACCATAGATATATCTGGAAGTCAATAACAGATATGGCTTAACAGTATGTCTAGCGGTAGGGATGTTTATCTTCCGTGAAGAGTTTAATTCCCTTGTTTCTTAATATGGCCGACGTTACCCCTATACCACTAATGGTTTTTCCAGTAAAGCTTCCATCGTATGCTTCCCTTACACCACAGGATGGACTCCTCTCCTTTAGTATTGCTGCATAGGCTCCTGATGCCACAGCAATCTTTAGAACCTCTTCGGCCCCCTTAACAAACAATTCTGTAGCATCTTCCCCCAGCTTATTAATAACCTTTGCCCTACCCTCTAAAACTTCAAGGCCGTTTCCTCCAACAATCTCACAGGGAAGCCTTGGTGTAGGGGCTCCGCCTAATTGTTCAGGACATATAGGAACAGCCTTGCCTTCCTTCATCAGCTTTAAAAGTTCGGGTTTTAAGTTATTGCCTCCATTATATCTGCAGTTTATTCCCAGTAAACAACCGCTAATTAATATCATAATGCTAATCCTTTCATGGAACTAATAAACGTAAAATCCCAGGCAGAACTCTAAAATAGGCTGGCAGTGTCCCCAATAATTCTCCGTCAGCGTGTAATGGCAATGGAAAATTTGAGTTAAGACTCAACTCCCTTGCTGTCATCATATGTACCTTGGGGTGTTCAATGTGTTTCCCCTTATAGATTTTAGGAAGGGTATTTAATATCTCTAACCTATTAACCTTTTGAGCAAGACAAATATGAAATAGTCCATCATCTATTACTGCCTGGGGAACAATTTTCATTCCTCCACCTATATAAGGAGCATTTGCCACAGAAAAAAACAGAATCTCTTCTGTCTGTTTTGTGTCATTAATAAAAATATCTATAGGTAATGATTTATAAGTTAACATAACCTTTACCAAAGCCATGAGATAGGCCATAGTACCTGAGACAAACTTAAAGCCTGCATTTACCTCATGGGCTACCTGAGCGTCAAATCCTACACCGGCAATATTAATAAACTTTCTTTGATTAACTTCTCCTAAATCAATTAACCTGGTTCTGCCCTTTGTGATTAATTTCAAAGCAAGGTTCTTTTCAAAAGTAATCCCTACAGCCCTTGCAAAATCATTACCGGTACCAGTAGGCAGGATACCTACCTCAATACTAGCTGGCAGATTAAGACCATTTATTACCTCATGCAATGTTCCATCTCCGCCGGCTACCATGAGCCTTGTGTAGCCTGCCTTTTGTATTTGTTCAGCCAAATCAGCTGCCATGCCCTTTGATTTGGTAAAAAACTCTTCAACATGTAAGCTATTGTCAGTTAGCTCCTTTTTAAGAACATTCCATCTAGCAGGTGATTTTCCTCTTCCTGCAATAGGGTTAACTATGACCGCTGTCTTCACTTTTTTAGCCCTCCAAATAACTGTGATAATCATAGTTATTCGTGATAATTCTACAAAATCCTTTCATAGCTTTCTCCCCTGGAGCTTTTTGCACTAGATTCCCAGGATATTTAAAGGCCAGGTGACTTTCCAGCTGTCTTGAACCTTTACTAGCTCCAACCTTCCATAAAAGATTTCATGTTGATTGTATCTTTCTCCTATGAACCATACTTGAACACTTGCCAGGCCTTCTTTCTGCTGGACACGGTTTTCTCCCAGATCAAAGTCAATAGATTTCATTTTAGATTGTAAAGAAACCATTTCAAATCTAAACTCTTCCAAGGTCAAAGAATTGCCATCTGAATGGATACTGTTATATGCCAGAGAGTAGTTTTCCTTAAAAATATTCTCTAAAAAATCCTGTACTGTCTTTGTGGGAGAGCCTTGGGCCCACCAATCAGCCACCTCACCTTTTAATTGTATTTTCTTATCTATAACCCATGAATTATTTCTCCTTGCAACATGGTATTCCCACTCCCATGGCTCTCCATAATCACCTACAAGGAATACTATGAGCTGATCATTCCAATAGGGGCTACCTATAATACTTTTTCCTGGTTCGTCCCCATACCTGAATCCTTCATGAATTGATAAAAATTCACTAGCTTCAGCAAATCTGCTCTGGTATGGAAGATAATACCTTTGTCTTTCGAAATCCACCTGCCAATTAGCATTAATCTTCTTTAATACTATTTCCCCCAGGAACTCTGAGGACCAGAAGCCATAAAGCACCACTGCTTTATCTCCAAAAATATTATCAACTGCCATTGATATTTTCCCTGGATCATTGCCAACTTTAAAGCCCAGTTCATTCAAATAATCCGCAGCTTTTTTTAATATAGCCCTTTCTTCATCAGAGCCTGATATTTCTCTTTCCTTGCTCTTTTTACTCTCCAGCTGCAGATAATTTATGCTGCCTGTTTGCTTATTAAAATCAATTAATTTAGCATGGGTATATAAGGGTACAAGTTCATAATTATCAAATTGATACTCATATATTGTAGCCACACCTGCCTCCACGCCATCAAAATAGATAGTATTGTCTGCACCCCATACTACCTTAAAAAACCCCAAGTCGCCAGAATAGTCTCTATCAAAAAGAGATGCTTCTTGAATATATCCTGTTTCAATATGAATTAACCATACTCCCATATAATCATCATTTTGCCCTACAATGGCTATTTTTGAATTTTGCCCATCTACTGCATAATCATGAAGCTTGTTAATTTCATTGGGTCCGAGTTGTTTAATTTCTTGGTTGTTTACATGATATAAATGTATACCTTCAATTAATACTCTATTATCATCCAGCCAAATAACAGGTGCCTTGTCATTCCTTCTATTTTCCTTAACAAGAGTAAACAGCTTTTTATTTTCTTTTCTATTCCAGTCCCATAGAATATAATCCACCTGCAAATCAATACCGTTTAGCTCATGCCAGCCCCAAAGGGTAATACTATTTAATTGATTTGGAGAAGAATATTTCCCAAGGACAAAAGAACCCTTTGGTGGCGCATATGAGGCATTCTTGTCTGTATAATTAGGTTCGGGTTGAGAAGCTCTATTGCCAGCTTCATCCTTAGTTTGTCCCTCTGGCTTATTTTGTCCATCAGTATCATCTTCTATGGTTGATTCTTTTATTTGCTTATCATGGTTGTCCCTGGAATCCACCATGCCAATGTTAGAGGGCGAGCAGCCAACTAATAGGACAAAAAAAGCAAAGAATATTACCAATATTAATATGTACTTGTTTGATAATCCCATAGTGACATCCCTCCTATATTTATAGACTATAAAAACACCAAAAAAGTTCCATCTAATTACCATATTATACCATAATAAGTGAAAAAATAGACTATATTTTTACTTAAAATAATTAATTGTTCATAGTGTAACATTAATTTGTTACTTATATATTGAAAGTTTATGAAGCTTTTATGAATTTTTTTAATTTGATTGCATATTAAAAAAAGCCACAAGGCTTTCAATCAAGCCTCGGGACTCCCTTTAGCGTAATCAACAAACTTTGTAAACTCCGGTAAAAAAACAAGCTCAACAGTTCCTGTAGGGCCATGCCTGTGTTTAGCTAAAATTATTTCAGCTATTCCCTTTTTTTCGGATTCGGGGTCAAAATAATCAGGCCTATGGATGAACATAACCACATCACTATCCTGTTCCAGTGCTCCTGACTCACGTAAGTGGCTCAGGTTTGGTCTTTTATCATGGGTCTGCTCCACTGCCCTGCTTAGCTGTGAAAGTGCAAGAACTGGCACGTCCAGTTCCCTGGCAAGGCCTTTAAGAGATCGTGATATCTCAGATATCTCCTGCTGCCTGTTCTCTACCCTGCGAGACCCTCTCATTAATTGTAAATAGTCAACAATTATCAATCCAAGTCCTGCTTCAGATTTTAGCCTTCTAGCCTTTGCCCTGACTTCCATTACTGAAATGGAAGGGGTATCATCGATAAATATAGGAGCATCTGAAATCCCTTCGGCAGCCCGAATTAGCCTCTTCCAATCTTCCTCATTTAAATTGCCGCTTCTAAGCTTGTGCTGATCCACCATTGCCTCTGATGCCCATAACCTTTGTACCAACTGTTCTTTTGACATTTCCAGGCTAAAGATTGCAACAGTAGTGTTACTCCCACATGCCACCTTCTGGGCAATATTCATGCAAAAGGACGTTTTTCCCATGGCAGGTCGTGCGGCGCAAATAATTAAGTCACTTGCTTGTAGGCCGGATAAGAGCTTGTCCAGGTCTTTAAAGGTAGGTATTCCAGTAACATCACCTTTATGCTGGGTAAGCTTTTCCACCTGGTCAAAGGTTTCCACAAGAATATCTTTAATATGACTAAAGCCTTCCTTATGCTTTTTTTGGCCAATTTCAAAGATAATCTTTTCAGCTTCATCAAGGAGCTCTGCAGTATCTAAATTGCCATGATATGATTTATGCACAATTTGTGAAGCAGCACTTATCAGTGAACGTAAAATTCCCTTTTCAATGATAATTCCAGCATAAACGCTGATATTTGCAGAAGTAGGAGCAGAGGAAGACAGAGCTGCTATATACGTGGCTCCTCCAATCTCCTCTATTTTATTGTTCTGCCTCAGAGCTTCTACAACAGTGAGCATATCTACTGGTTTATTCTTTTCTATTAGCTCAAGGATAACCTGATATATAACTCTATGTGCCTGCCTGTAAAAATCCTCCGGTTTTAAAATATCAACAACCGAATAGATGGTTTCCGGGTCAATCATCAAGGCACCTAATACTGCCTGTTCAGCCTCTATACTATGGGGCGGCAACCGTTCTTCTACAACACTCATTTTTGTGCCTCCTGATTTTAGCAAACCTTTTCTCCTTGAAGGTTATGAATAGCCAGGTTTTCTAGTGCCTCTTCTACTGTGGAGACTGCAACAATTTCTATTCCCTTAAGGTCTGCAGGATAATCTCTTTCATTTTCCTTGGGAATAATAACCCTAGTCATTCCTGCCTGTTTTGCACCATAAATCTTTTCCGAAATCCCTCCAACTGGTTTTACCCTGCCCTGTACAGAAACTTCACCTGTTATGGCTATATCCTGCATAAGGGGTACCCCCTTGATACAACTTAACAGCACCAAACAAATAGCCAGGCCTGCTGAAGGACCATCGATATTTCCTCCACCAATAACATTAATATGGACATCATAATTTAATAGCTCTTCTCCAGTGATCCTTCTAATTACTGAAGCTGCATTAAATACCGAATCCTTTGCCATGCTTCCAGCTGAATCATTAAACCTTATTGAACCCTTACTCTTTTCCCTTGCAGGAAAGATTACCGCCTCAATCTCAATGACTGAACCAACAAATCCAGATACACCCAGTCCAAACACTTTGCCAATCTCATGTTTTTTATTTGCCTTCATTGTAACATACGGTACCAGCCTGGAGCTCTGAATAACCTCATAAATATCCTCTTTAGTAATAAATAGACTTTTGGGAGGTCTGCCTTTACGGGTTTGCTGTTTATATAGTGCCAGGCCATAAGCATCAGCCAGAATATTGTTTGCTTTTCTACCCTCAATGGTATACTCACTAATTATCTCTGGGACCACTGGATGCAAGTCTATACCTAGCCTGCTTGCAGATTGGCCTACTATTTGCTTTATATGATTTGGTGATAAAGGTTCAAAAAATATTTCTGCACATCGTGACCGTATAGCAGGGTTAATCTGATCTGGACTTCTAGTAGTAGCACTTATAAGGACAAAGTCTGCAGGGGCGCCTTCATTAAATATTTTTTTAATGTATTGTGGTATTCTATCATCATTAGGATCATAATAAGACGATTCAAATTCAACCCTTTTATCCTCAAGAACTTTAAGCAGTTTATTTAATAATATAGGATCTAGTTCTCCTATTTCGTCGATAAATAGAACTCCACCATGGGCTTCTGTTACCAGCCCAAGCTTTGGCTCAGGTATTCCACTTTCAGCCAAATCCTTGCGGGCACCCTGGTAAATTGGATCATGTACTGATCCAAGAAGGGGATTGGTCACTTCCCTTGGATCCCATCTTAAAGTAGCACCATTAACCTCAATGAAGGGTGCATCCTTTTCAAAGGGTGACTTTTTTAATTTTTTGGCAGCATCCAGAGCAATTCTAGCTGCCGTAGTCTTTCCTACCCCTGGCGGCCCATATAGTATGATATGCTGGGGATAGGGAGAGGAAAGCTTTGAAAGCAGTGCTTTTACTGCCTTTTCCTGGCCAACAATTTCATTTAATTCTGTGGGTCTTAGCATTTCCATGGCAGATTTGGCAAGACTTATAGAATCCTTTTTTTCTAAAATTGCCAGCTTTTTTAGAGTTTGGGCATTCTCAGGATTTTGATTCTCTTTAAGAATCTGCATTTTTATCTCCTGATAATATTCCTCCTGGCGCTCATGCATTTTAAGTGCAATTTTCCGCTCTAACTCTTCTTCTACAGTACGCAGTGCAATCTGTTCAGCTATACCCTCCTCAAGGACAGCTAAAACCTTTCCTGCCTTTTTTGCCGAGGGAATCTCATCAATAGTGGGATCCTCCATAATGATTTTTTGTAAAGCCAGCAGCCTTTCTCCAACACGTGTTGAATTTAACAGATCTAAAGCATTGAGCTTGCTTGCTTTTAGGACCAACCTATCAGTACCATACAAATCACATAAAATAGTGAAAATAGCTTTTATCCTGTCAATTATGTCAATTTTATACCCTGTCTTTTCTAATGGTGGTAGCTTAATGTCCTTTTCAAAATCCTTTGCTAGATTTTCCATCATACTAGGCATAAGTAACTCCTTCCCTTTATTCTGCTGCTTTAATGGTTATGTTAATTTCCCTATGAACTTCGGGATGCAGTTTAATTTTTACTTTATATTCTCCCAGATTTTTTATTGGTTCCGGAAGTTCTATCTTTCTTTTGTCTATTTTGATTCCAACCTGCTCCATGATTACAGACGCAATTTCCATAGTGGTAATAGACCCGAAAAGTCTGCCCTTTTCTCCAGCCTTAGCAGCAATAACTAATGGGCTTCTAGTCAGTTTATCTCCATCAGCTTTGGCTTTTGTTTTTTCCAACTCCTTCTGCTTATCCTGCTTTTGTTTCATGGCCTCTAAGCCTTGCAGATTCTGTGGAGTAGCTTCAATGGCTAGTTTCCTGGGAAATAAATAGTTTCTTGCATATCCATCTGATGCATTTACTACATCTCCCTTGTTCCCCAACTTTTTTACGTCCTGCATTAAGATCACCTTCATTTATAACACACCCTTCCAGCCTTTCATTTTTATTGCTTTATTCCCAATCTACGGTAGTTAAACAAGGGGTCAAATAGTCCTGTTATTAATAATACCATTAATGTTAACGGAATGTTTAAAACAATTATACCCAATAAAAGAACTTTAAGTAAGATATGAATCTTCCATTTATGATAATAGAATACAAATACTGATAACCCCTGAATAAAGAGTATAGGCGAATACATGTACATAATGTTCATCCCTATTATTTTACCTATCTCCCAATCTGTAAAATCCCCATACAGCAGAAAGGCCAAGCCTACAATCACGCCCCATACAAAATACCATGGTATCTGCCAATGACGAAACATGGGGAGCTCACTAACCTGTAGCTTTAACTTCTGCAGGGTCTTGCGAGTAATAAAATAGGTAACAAATGCCACCATCATTCCATAAATTACCATAGTGGCTGGTATTAATCTTGCTACCATAATTGATAGATTCATAACAGTATTGCTTATTTCCTCCCTGGTTAAGCCCTGCTCCTGAAGCCTGTCCAGGACTCCCATTCTTTCATACATGAGCAGAACGCTTTCTGTGGTTTCTTCAAAGGCAGCTGACAGCTCGGATATACTTAAACCCAGCACTAGAAAGCTTAATAAAAAGGATATTACAGTGGAAATGGCAACTACTATTGTTCCCATCATTATAATCTTTGAAAAATCAGCCCTCTTGCTGAAATAGTAGCTAAATACAATACCCAGGCCTGCAAATTGAACAAGGTAAATAAATGCTCTCCAAGGGGTAGCTAATATTATCAACAATATGGCGGCAGTAATCATGGCCAAAACACCTGTATAAAAGCCTCTTCTTACTGATACTACAACTATTGGCACCAGCCATACAAATACCGTAACTACCTGGAGAGGAGTAATATATAGACCAATTAAAGCCAGCATGGCTGCCAATGCTGCCATTAAAGCCCCTTCTATGTAATTGTTTAGTTTCATTTGGTTATCCATAAAGTACACCCCATTCACCTTATACAAAGGGGAGCAAATTTTTGCTCCCCTATTTCCCATCTATTCCATTGTAAATGGTATTAAAGCTATATGTCTAGCTCTTTTAATTGCAGCTGTAAGCTGACGTTGATGTTGAGCACAATTACCGGAAATCCTTCTAGGTAGAATTTTTCCCCTTTCTGTTATATGTCTACGTAAACGTCCCGTATCCTTGTAGTCAATGTGCTGTACTTTATCAACGCAGAAGCTGCAAACCTTGCGGCGTGAGCGCCTACGATCTTTTTTCATGGTTTGCCTCCTTAATTTGGCGTGAAATTCTTAATTTAGGAGATGCTCTATTATTCCTAAATTTTTAGAACTACTAATGCATGACTTGGTTGGCGTTGTGTATAATAGCTTACGACAACTAAGTCAGGTTAAAATGGAAACTCACTGTCATCTGGTATTCCAAGTTCTTCTCCAAAATCTGTGTCATTGGATGCCCCTAGCTTATCCTTTGGCCAATCCAGAAAACGTACATTTTCAGCTACAACATCTGTGGCCTGTCGTTTGCTTCCATCCTGTGCCTCATAACTGTTTACCTGCAAGCGTCCCTCAACAGCTACCAGCCTGCCTTTTCCCAGGTTCTTTGCACAAACCTCAGCTAATTTACGCCAGACAACTATTCTAATAAAATCTGTTTCCCTTTCCCCTTGCTGATTTGCATAGGGCCTATCAACAGCTAGAGAAAAATTGGCTACAGGCACTCCCGAACCTGTATATCTTAACTCCGGATCTCGAGTCAATCTCCCAATAAGAATTACTTTATTAAGCAACCAAGACACCCCCAAAATATTACACTTTTACTCTTCCACAGCGTCAGTATCGTCTAAACGGACAATAAGGTAACGAATAACAGTTTCTGTTATTTTAAATACCCTTTCTAATTCCTGGGCTGCCGCTGGCTCTCCCTGGAACAGAACTAGTACGTAATATCCTTCTTTGAGCTTTTTTACCTCGTAGGCCAGTCTTCTTCTACCCCACAGGTCCGTCTTTTCTACAAGTCCACCCTGATCAGTTATTATGCTTGTAAACTTTTCCACATGCTGGTTAAGCTCCTCTTCTGACAGTTCAGGATGTAAAATATACATACATTCGTAGTTACGCACTAATATACACCTCCTCCCTATGGTCTATGGCCCCATTTCAAGAATGGAGCAGGGAATACCATGGAAATTATAGCACAAGGTACTCTCTAACACAAGCTTGTTGCAAAATTAATGTAAAATATCTACCACTTTTTAATATCAAGCTTTTTAATCTTCTTCTGCAGGGATTGTCTGTAGAGACCAAGCTCCTGGGACGTTTTAGAAATATTCCATTGATTTTTTTCCAATGACTGGGTAATGATCTTTTTTTCAGTCTGCAGCAAAATATCCGTTAGGGTGCCCGATGCAGAAGGTTGTCTATGAGTCTGGTTGTGTTCAATTCTGTCTCTAATATATTTTGGCAGATGCTCTAGTTTAAGCTCAGAATCACCATCAGCCATATTCATTGCACTTTCAATTACATGCTCTAACTCTCTAACGTTTCCAGGCCATGGATAGTTTAAAAGCATTTTCAAAAAAGCCTCATGAACTGTCTTTACCTCTTCTACAAACCTTTTATTATACTTGGATATAAAGTGTTCAATAAGGCATGGTATGTCTGATTGTCTCTCTCTTAATGGCGGCAGGTGAAGTGTGATTACTGCTAATCTATAGTAAAGGTCCTGCCTGAGCATTCCCTTACTAACAGCCTCCAAGGGATCCACATTAGTTGAACTTATTATTCTACAGTTTATATGGGTTTCTTTGTTGTCTCCAAGCCTCCTGACTGTTTTTTCTTGAAGAACTCTTAACAGTTTAGCTTGTAAATGTATGCTCATTGAGTTTATTTCATCAAGAAATAGGGTGCCACCATTGGCCTGTTCAAAAAGACCGGGATTATCAACTGCTCCAGTAAAGGCACCCTTAACTGTACCAAACAAAATACTTTCTAGTAAAGTATCAGGCATGGCCGCACAATTTATACCTATAAATTTCCCTCCAGAAATTTGGCTTGCATTATGAATACTCTGGGCAAACAGCTCCTTACCAGTTCCAGTGTCCCCATAAATCATAACACTGGACTGATTTTTCGCAGCCTTTTTTGCAGAGTTGATTAGTCTAATCATGGAATCACCTTTAGCAACTATCTGCTCAAAAGAATACCTTGCCCCATTTATAGATGGTACTGGAAAGACTTCAGTATCCTTTACCTTCATTGTCCTTTCCAATACTTCCTTAAGCTGACTTAAGTCTCTTGCAATGGAATAAACGCTTTTCACTTCTCCCTTGTCCAATAAGGGAATTGTACTTGCCACTATATTAATTCTTTTGTTAGTCTCCTTTATTTTATAGGAATAGTATCTATCATAAATGGGAGACCCTGATTTTAATACATGCAAAGAGGCGGCGTTATCCTCATCAAGCTGATATACTTCCATAATATGCTTTCCTATTACTTTGTCTGGAGCAATTCCTTCAAACTTGCTGCATGCTTCGTTGTAAAAGGTGGTAACCCCATCCTTATCAACAACATTAATTCCCTCACTTACAGTATTTAAAATAGTCTCATACCATTTGAGCCTTAATTCCAACTCCTTAATCTTTTTGTCCTTGTCAACCATTGGAACTCCCTCCTCTGTCTAAAAGGCAAGAATTCTTACAGCAATTCTTCAGGGAGCTTGGCCCTTAAATGCTTAAAAAGAGTATTTAATACACCAACCTCCAGGCCGGGCTTTTCAAATTCCTTCAACCGCTGCTGAACCCTTTCCCAGGCATTTTCAACTGAGTTTTTATTTCTTTCATGCCATGTGCTCCAATTATTTCGATCTGATACTAGAGGTGCATAGAACTCCTTACGGAATCTGGCAAAGGTATCTGGGTGTTCCAAATAATGACCTCCAGCTGCCACATCTCCAGCAAGGGAAATGGCATCATTTCTTTGGACCATGTCTACACCCTGCAAAATTCTTCTAATTCTACCACTTATCTCTTCATCCCAAATCCATTTTTCATAGCTTACAGTTAAAAAAGACTCCATTACACCCACACCATGCAAAACAACATCTACATTGTTGCCAAAGGTGAATAATAGATTGGTGGTGGACTCTACTCCAGTTTGCACGTCTACCTCTTTGCCATCAGTCAGTCCTCCACCGCCCCTAAAGGGGACACCATAAAAATCTGCCAGCTGCTTGAAGGCTGTGGTAAGAAGCCCATATTCGGGTGCACCAATACATAAATTCATTGTCTTCATATCAGTAATAGTGGAAGTGTTGCCATAAACCACTGGACATCCTGGATTAATTAATTGGGTCACTAGAATGCCTGTAATAATTTCTGCGTTGTTCTGTAGTATAGTTCCCCACAGGCTGGTTGGAGATGTAAAGCCCGCCATTGAACAGCATGTCACTACAACAGGTTGATTATTCTTTGCATAAGTCCAAATAGCCTCCAGCATCCTCTCATCCCATGCCATTGGTGATAGTGTGTTTACTACTCCAAAGATAAAACAATCACCCTGCCCTGGCTCAACGGCTATTCTTGCTATATCAATACAGTCCTGGGTAACTTCAGCCCCCATGGACATTCCCATTAGAGGCTTATCACAGTTTTGGACTAGCTCCTTCATAAAAACCAGGTGCTTGTATTCTTCTTTAATATCATTTGGGTCTAAAATGCCAGCACATACGGCCTGAATCTGGCTGCTGGTCTGGGCCAGCTTATAAAAGTCAATTACATCAACCAGCTTTCCCTTTCTTCTTCCTCGTATATGGTCATGGACAAATACAG
This sequence comes from Desulfitibacter alkalitolerans DSM 16504, assembly GCF_000620305.1. NCBI lineage: Bacteria > Bacillati > Bacillota > Clostridia > Neomoorellales > Desulfitibacteraceae > Desulfitibacter > Desulfitibacter alkalitolerans. The sequence goes on from NZ_KK211103.1 coordinate 57,033, forward strand.
GGCCTCCGGTAGGCGCCAGGATTGTTTCGCCATTTCCAATGGTAATACTTTTATCCCTATTGCGAGCCTTAATCTCAAAAGATTTTGGCGCAAGTTTTAATCTATCTTCAATGAGTTCTTTGGATATTTTAATTATGTCACCATTGCCAGCTGCAGCACCATTTTCTATAAGCAATTTCTTTGTGGGTTCATGGTGAATTGCAATACCTCTAGTGTTTAATAATTCCAGGGTTTGAAAATGGAGTTCCTCAACCTGGTCCTTTGAAAGCACTTTCATTTCCCAAAACATTTAAAGACCTCCTTTATAATGCACAATAAAATATTTATAGTTTTATTTTTTATGCTCTCTGTTAGTGTAACAAATAACGGGATAGAGTTCTATCCCGTTATTTGTTAAAAGGTTTTGATCAATATAAATTTATTTCTTCACCATGTCTTTTTCCGCTTCTCTTAATATATCTAATAATCCTTGCCTTGTCTTATCATCTAAAGGTGCAACTGTATGAGTGTCAATAATATGTTCAATTTTATCCTTTGCCCTTTGTCTCATGGTAGTGCTGCCTTTGTCTACCCACTGCTCGTAACTTCTTCTATCTGTAACATCAGGCTGCCAGTTCCTGCGGAAATTATTAAAGGTATGCTCATGCCCTAGATAGTTTCCACCTGGACCCACTTTTTCAATTACATCTATGGCCATTTGGTCAGGAGTCATATGGACCCCACCTAAAATTCTTCTTACTTGACCTACAGCCTCGTTGCAAATTACCAAAAGCTCATTTGAAAAGGTTAGGCCAAATTCAAGATATCCCAAATCATGGACAAGGTTAGAGCCCATGATTCCTGCCATAAATACAAAGCTTCCTGCCTCTAAAGCGGCCTGTTCATCTACAGTCTTGGAGCCGCTGCATCCAGCAAAACCCCATGAAGGCAAGTTATGATACTGTGCTAGTTGGCATACTGCAGCCTGGGTAAGCATGGCCTCAGGTGCACAATAGGTTGGCTGCATACTTCCCATATCCATTGGGGACATGCCTGCACCAAATACAAAGGGTGCACCTGGATTTTTTAATTGATGCATTACCAGTCCACTAAGTATCTCAGATACTGCCTGAATTACAGCTCCAGCTGGTGTTACAGGACAGGTCGCTCCTGCCATGGCCCCTGGCGAGTAGTTAGTTGGCAGCCTTTTCTCAGCCATTATTAGCAGCTTTTCAACAGCTGTATCTGAATGCTGCAGAGGTGAACTGGGTTCATCATACAATACAAAAATTGGTTTGTTGGAAAGCTCGTCTTGACCCCCTACTAAAAGTGAAGCCATTTCTATTGTATACTCCAGGCATTTTCCATCGGCAGCTATAATGGTCATGGGTTTGCTGGAGTTATTAACCATTATATTGAACTGCTCCAGATAAGCCATTTCTTCTGGAACATCTGTTATAAGGCCCATGGACATTAAGAAGTCTATATTTGGCAGACCATCACATAGCTTGGCTGAAAGGGCTATGTCCTCTCTTACCGGTTTTCTTCTAATTCCTGTTTGGTGGTCAATAATGTTTGGACAATCTGAACCAGTTCCAAAATAACTTTTGGTTCCCTCTAAATACATTTTGGGGTTGCCAAGTCTATCATAAACAGTAATTCTTGAAGGAGCTGCTTTTAATGCCCATTCTACAAGCCCGGTAGGTATTCTTACGTGGTTTCCCTTAACCAGGGCACCAGCATCTTTTAATAGGTTTAATGCTTCAGTGTTAAAAACATTCACACCCACTGTTTCAAGGAGCCTGCAGCTATTCCAGTGAATCTCCTCTAAAGCATTTTTGGGCATTAAACTAAATTGTGGTGCATAGGGACTATATACATTTGTCATGTTTTTTTAAACCTCCTAGATCATTTTTTCCATCATATGGTATTGGACATGCTTGATGCAACCTACTTTGTAATTTCAAGGGCCTGCTCTAAATCCTTGATCAAATCCTCAGCATCCTCTACCCCTACAGATAGACGAACAAGTCCATCAGTAATACCTGCCTTTAACTTTTCCTCCTGAGGGATATAAACATGGGTCATGGAAGCAGGATGCTGAATAAGAGTATCCACATCTCCCAAGCTAACAGCTAACCAGCACAATTTAACATTATTCATTAAGGTTTTTCCAGCTTCAAAGCCCCCCTTTAATTCAAAGGCTATCATTCCACCAAAATCATCCATCTGTTTACTGGCCAACTCATGTTGAGGGTGGGATGGCAGGCCAGGATAGAATACCCTTTCAACCTTGGGATGGCCTTCTAAAAATTTGGCAACCTCCATGGCATTTTCACAGTGCCTCTGCATTCTTAAATGTAAAGTTTTTAACCCCCTAAATAGGAGCCAAGCGTCAAAGGGACTTATAACTCCACCTAAGTTTTTAAGAGTTTTGTCCCTGATTGCATCCATCAAGTCCTTCTTCCCTATAACTATACCACCCATTACATCGCCATGGCCCCCAATATATTTGGTGGCACTATGGATTACAACGTCTATACCAAAATCTAAAGGCCTTTGCAAATATGGTGAGCCAAAGGTGCTGTCAACAATAGTCATAATCCCCCTACTTTTTCCTATAGCTGCCATTTCCTTAAGGTCTACTAGCTTCACAGTGGGATTAGCAGGTGTTTCGAAGTATATGATCTTTGTATTTTCCTTAACAGCCTTTTTAACGTTATCTGGATTAGAACAATCCACAAAGGTGGTTTCAATTCCATAGTCAGTCATTAAATTGGATAAAAAATAATTTGTAGCACTATATACTGTTCCGTCAGCTACCACATGGTCACCCTGCTTCAAAATGCACATTAGCGTGGCAGTAATAGCTGCAACCCCAGTAGTGAAAGCCAAAGCAGCTTCTCCATTTTCCAATTCAGCCATTTTTGCTTCTAAAAGTGTTTGAGTAGGGCTTCCTAACCTTGTATAAATGTATCCATTGTCAAAATTCCTACACCTGTCTGCTCCATCATCAACATTATCAACTTTAAAGTTTACTGCTTGATAAATTGGAGGTGCAATGGAACCAGTTTGCGGACAACCGTAATGGGCTGCTCTCACTATTTTCGTTTTTAGCTTCCAATTCTTATCTTTCTCCATGCAAACAACCCCTCTTTTTATTATTTAAATGCTATGTCCCATTTGTTAAACAAGCAAATTAATGCCCCTTTAACGTAAATCCATTGCAATATTCGTGCCTATTGCTTTATCTTTGCTCAGCTGTTTATTAAATAGATTTTACAATAACTACCACAATAGCCAAAATCCTTGTGATAAATAGTCTCAAGCTAAATCATAAATAGTATAAGTTAACAACACATATTATTTTATAGCCATAGCACCATTTATTAAGTTATAATTTAAAAGACTTTTGCTTCTAAGAGCAGCCCTTTATTGCATGCAATTTTCAGTTGCAGGATTTGGAGTATCTAGCTTAGACAGGATATAGGAGTTTGTGTCACTAACTAAACATGCATCCTTTGGCTGCATTACCAAATTTAAAAGAATAAAACTTTTTCTGAAATTTCTTATTTGCTCAATTACTTTCGCTTTTAAATAATTCCAGGGTATTACGGCACATTTCTTGCATAAAGATAATGTAACTAAATTTCTATTTCTTCAGGTCTACTATACTTGAGGGGAGGATGAAAGAAGAGTTACTAGCCTAGCAAGAAAAAATATTGGGAGGTTAAAGTATGAAGAATAACATTAGCAATAGCTCTATCAAGCCGTTAGTGTTTTGGCCCCCATTCCTGCTGCTGCTCGGGGCCGTAATATTCAGTTTTGTAAATGAAGCAGGCTTTGCAGCAATGACCACAGGTGCCAACAACTGGCTCATTGAAAACTTTGGTTGGGCATTTAGCATGACTGGATTTCTAATGGTTTTAATTGTACTGGTAATATATTTTTCACCCTTTGCCAAGGTTAAAATTGGTGGTTCCAAAGCCAAGCCCCTTCTTAATAAGTGGCAGTGGTTCAGTATTACCCTTTGTACGACAATTGCTATAGGCATTTTATTTTGGGGCACTGCCGAGCCCATCTACCATTTAGTTTATCCACCCGCATCCTTGGGTTTAGAACCAGGTAGCGCAGAAGCTGCTATATTTGCAATGTCAACCATGTATTTACACTGGACTTTTACACCCTATGCATTGTATTGTGTTCCTGCACTAATGTTTGCCTTTGCTTACTACAATATGAAAAAACCTTTTAGCTTGGGCTCTACCCTTACTCCAATAGCTGGAGACAAGGCAATTGGAAAGGCTGGTCAGGCTATTGATGCCATCTGTCTATATGCTCTAGTTGCTGGAATGGCAGCTTCATTGGCAACGGGCATCCTTACCATTTCTGGAGGTTTAAACTCCATTGCCGGTATTGGCAGCAATCCCTTTACCTGGGCCATTATTGGTGCTGCAATCATAGGTACCTTTATAGTTTCTGCAACTACTGGACTAATGAGAGGAATTCGTATTCTATCCGATATTAACACCAAAGTTTTCTTTGGTATCATTGCCTTTATCTTCGTATTTGGACCTACTGCATTTTTACTAAACCTTGGCGCTGAATCCTTTGGTCATTACCTGACCCACTTCTTTGAAAAGAATTTGTTTACTGGAGCAGCCGCAGGAGATCAGTGGCCCCAGTGGTGGACAACTTTTTATTGGGCTAACTGGTTAGCTTGGGCGCCAATAACTGCTTTGTTCCTTGGAAGAATTTCCTACGGGCATACTGTTAAGGATTTTATTAAAATGAACTTCTTTTTTCCAGCCATTTTTGGTGCTATCTGGATTACTGTTTTTAGTGCAACTTCAATCAATTTCCAGATGAATGGAGTAGATTTGTTAGGTGCATTAACTAATGTAGGACCAGAAGCGGTAGGCTTCACTATTTTCAGACAGCTGCCAATATCTGCGTTAATTATTCCCTTCTTCCTGTTTATTGCCTTCTTGGCATTTGTTACAGCTGCAGACTCAAATACAACTGCAATGGGCGGGATTAGTACATCCTGCATTTCTCCTGATAGCCCAGAACCACCAACCCTTATCAAGGTAGTATGGGGGTTAACTGTAGGAATAGTTGCATGGGTTATGCTGAGTTTTGCCGGAATTGACGGCATTAAGATGCTGTCCAATCTAGGCGGCTTCCCTGCCATGATACTAGAACTAGCAGTAGCAGTAGGACTAATCCTGGTTGTATCAAACCCAAGAAAGTTTGATACCTTTAAAGAAGATTATTACGCAGATGGTACCGTTAAACCCATAATCACAGATAATGATACAGATACAACAAATGTGCCAACTGGCGGTAAAACTATTAATAGTTAAAAACGCAACCCCCCTGGAAATGATTTTTCAAGGGGGGTTGTTTTTATTGAGTTGCGCTTGACAATATTTCCTTTACTGACTTCTCAAATTTTGGCCTTGGAAGCATCACACTTCTAGTACATCCCAGGCATTTAATTCTAAAGTCCGCTCCAGTTCTTAAGACTTCCCACCTATCACTACCACAGGGATGAGTTTTTTTCATCTTTACAATGTCTCCAACTTGAAAGGGATACACCTTGTATTTGCTCATAAGCTATTTCTCCTCCCTTTGGTAAATGACCCTGCGTGGATAAGGTATTTCTATGCCTGCTTCATCTAAGCCTTTTTTAAATCTTCCCAATAAAGCCCTTTCAGTGGCCCATTGCTCTCCTGGTATTGTTCTGGCAATGACCCTTATGTTGACACTTGAATCAGCAAGCTCAACAACGCCCTGTACAACTGGAACCTCAACTATGGCTTCAATTTCTTGATAGGCCTTTTCTGAAATGCTGCGAAGCACTTCCTGTGCTTTATCTATATCCATTTCATAGGCAATACCAACCACACATACTGCCAGCATATTACTTCTACTATAGTTGACAATCCTTGCTATTGAACCGTTGGGGATTATTTCTAAATGACCTGTCCACCTTTTAATTTTTGTTGTCCTAAGGCCTATTTCCTCTACAACACCAGTAGCACCACCAGCTTCCACAAACTCACCTACACGGAACTGATCTTCAAAGATAATAAAGAAACCAGAAATAACATCTTTAACCAGGTTTTGGGCTCCAAAGCCAACGGCCAGGCCCAGTACACCTACACTTGCCAGAATAGCTGTGGTATTTATGTTAAAGGTTTCAAGTACCATGAGTCCAGCAATAAAGAAAATACCATAGGTTAAAATACTGTTGACCAGTGACCCTAAGGTTTTCATTCTAGGAGAAAAGGCTTTATCACTATCTTCCTGGGATTTGGAAATCCAATGAGTAGTAAAGGACCTCTGAAACTGAATAACAAGTCTAGCACCTATAAAAATAGCAATAACCCTTATTAGTTGAAAACCAAACCCTTTTAAGTCTTCAGATTTAAAAATGCTGACCTCAAAGATTTCCAGAATTACAAGCAAAGCTATAAAAAAGCCACCATAAAAGACTACAGCCTTTAATGTTGTGCATATTATTTGCATTAGCTGAGGGTTTATTAAGCTGCTTTCTTTATCCCCATACCCAATAGCCCTGTCTAAAATTTTCTTGCTGAGGCTTATTAAAAAATAAGCCGCTATAAGAACAAGAAAAGATAATGCCAGCTTTACAGCCAAATCCCCCATGTCAACATTATTGATATAATTTAGCAATTGCTCCATCTTGTCTATCCCCTTCCATGGATACTGCTGCTTGTTTAAGAGCATCATCCATCACATCCCTGTGCTTCTGTATGATTTCAACTGCCTCCCTTGTACCCATAATTTCCAGACCCTTGAGTGCCTGGAATCTAACAGACGCATCACAATCCATTAAAGCATTAGTGAAAATCTCAATGTTTTTGGCATCCTTTTGCTTAGAAAAGTACTTTAAAGCACCTATCCTAGTTTTTACATCTGCTGAAGCCAGGCACTCAGCAACTCTCCCGTCTATTGTCTTATCTGACATTAGTATTAATATATCTACAATCATATCAGTATCAAGCTCAGGGTTGTTAAGATTATTTATTAATTCTAATGCGGCCAGGGAACCATAGCCCATAAGTATTTGAGCCAGCCTTGCAGGCAAATATGGACTATTTTGTTTTAGTTCTTTTACTGCTAACTTCACTACTTTTTTATTCTTGTATAGTATTAATGTATGTGCTGCTTCAAAACGGATGGACTCGCGATTATCAGCCAGCCTTCTAAAAATTGGATCTAAAGCTTTAAATGGCTTCAATAAAGCTAATAGTTCCAGGGAAAAGAGTATTTCCCTTTCACTTCCATTAATTAATTTATCATAAATCATTTTCATGTAGCCTCGATCTTCTAATACAACAAGGAGCTGCTTTTGCATATATGATTCCAAGCTTGGATAAGCTTCTCTTAAAGCATATGTTATCTCTTCATCAGAAAACCCCTGCAGATCATCAATAACCCGGGGTGAAATCCTTTCCTCCATTGACAACAGCTTTCTTATTAGCTTGTTTACCTTTGCATCCTTGAGTCTTCTCTTGAGGCTGCCTAATAAGCTTTTCATTAAATCACCTGTTATACACTAATGAGTTTATTGTTTATCATTTTTTCCACTATACTATACATATTGGTTATACTTCCAACACAAAGCCTATCCTTCAACTGGTAATAATCCAGGCACGTGCCGCAAGATAAGATCTCCACACCTTTTTTTTCTAAATCAATAATCTCTTCTAATACATTAGAGCCTTCACAAGTTAGAATTATACCACTATTAATAAACATAATGGTCTTAGGGAGTGGATAGGTTTCTGTTAAAGTAAAAAAGAAGCTCTTTGTTAAAACTTTTCCTAATTCATCGTTACCTCTTCCAAGAAATTTTGAAGTTATTAATATTGCAATATTTTTACCTGAATCTATATCTGCGATTAAACCACCGGACTTTCTAATTTTTATGTGATAGTTTTCATCCTTTTTCTCAACCTCTACCGGATAATCAAAGCTTTTGGCAAATCTAATTATATTATCTTTGGCTACATCATTGTCCACAATGGTAGTAATAGTTCCCGCTTCTAGCTTTTCCAGGGCTTTTTTTGTGCAAATAACTGGTTCGGGACAGGCTAAACCCCTAGCATCTACTAAATTATCCATTATTTTCCCTCCACAACAATATTTTTACCCGTAAACTGGGCTGTCCTTCCTATTATATACCCTTCCACACCATACTCTTTCAGGAGATTAATGAGCTCAACTGCCCTTTTACTGTCAATAGCTATTAATAGCCCTCCAGCTGTTTGTGGATCAGCTAGAATATCCCTGTATGTATCATCTACATTCTTCTGCCATTTCACCTTGTTTTCAACAAACTTCAAGTTGCTTCTAGCCCCTGCTGGGACTATGCCCATCTTTGCTAGCTCATGGGCCCCATGAAGGATAGGTACCAGGGATAATTCCATCTCTATTGTAACATTACTGGCTTCAGCCATTTCAAGCATGTGGCCAAGAAGTCCAAAACCAGTTATATCTGTACAAGCAGCAGCACCACATTCTACCATTGCTTTTGAAGCCTTATCGTTAAGAGCGGTCATGGCACTAACTGCTGCGTCAATTGACCTGTCATCAGCCACTTTACCCTTAATCCCTGTGCTTATAATGCCAGTACCAATAGGCTTGGTTAGAACAATAGTCTGGCCCGGCCGCGCACCTGCATTTGTTATAACTTGTTCAGGATGTATAATCCCAGTAACAGAAAGGCCATATTTGGGTTCATTATCCTCAACACTATGACCACCCAGGAGTACAGCCCCAGCCTCCTGAATCTTTGAATACCCACCTTCTAATATATGACCTAACACCTGAACATCTAAACAATTAGGAAAGCATACTATATTCATGGCAGTAAGCGGCCTGCCGCCCATTGCATAAACATCATTTAATGAGTTGACTGCCGCAATCTGACCAAACAAATAAGGGTCATCAACCATGGGTGTAAAGAAATCAAGTGTCTGGACCAGGGCCATGTCATTACTAATTTTGTATACACCAGCATCATCCATTTTTTCCCCGCTGACCAGCAGGTTTGGGTCCGTGATTTTTGGCAGTTTATGCAGTATCTTTGATAAGGTTTCCGGACCAATTTTTGCTGCTCAGCCTGCTGCCCTGACCATTTCTGTCAATCTTATTCTTATATCCATGGATAACCCCCCTTTTTAAAAAATAGTTTGCTATAATGGTAAATCTTACTTCTTCTATATTACACGTTTTCTAATAGTTTTACCAGGGGATACCATTTCTAGGCCTATTGAAAAAACATATACAATTTAACTCGATATTTAGACTTCATAAATAAATATAGTTTTGATAAACTAAAAGAAGCTAATGGTAAGTAGATTAATTTCATGGAGGTTATTATGGATTATTCAAAACTATCCAAGAAAGAGCTAGATCAAAAATTAAAAGAACAAAAGGAACTGCTGCAAGAAGTTGAAGAAGAAAGATATTATGTTCTGGGTAAGACCAACAGTCAACATGTTCCAGGATATGTTAATAAGGAATATGCAAAAGAAATTGCCTTGATAAAAAAAAGAATAGAGCTTATAGAAAAAGCACTAGAGTCCATAGAATAAGTTAATGGTGCTCAATCGTGCTCCATCCTTTATAGATAGGCGACGTTAATCAGCCCAAATATATAGTTCCCGATTGATAAAAACAATTCCAACAGATAAGGAAATGAGTATGAAGAATGAATGATTGCTGCAATAGTACCATTTTGTGCAGCTGAAAGAATAACCACAGGTGAAAGTAACCCAATAATAACTGTGACTATAACTACATTCATTACGAAGCCCAGGGCAGCACCTGAGAGTTTGTTAATAGGTCCCAGGGGAGTAACTGCAAATACCCCGGATAACAAGTCAACTCCTATTTTTATTAAAATACCTGTAGCTGAAAATAAAATTAGAAAGCTTACACCTTTAAGAAGCATTCCGGCTAAACCATATGCTATAAGTTCAGACAGGCTTACATCAAAATAATTTCCACCAATTAACAGCTGGTCAATGTTTTCAATGAGGCTTTTCTTTAAAAAATCTGGCAAAGCCATTTCCTGAACACCAGCATTTACAATGGCCTTGCTGATATTTTCAGCTTCAAAGGAAAAGTTAGGCAATGGGATAACCTCTCCAAAGGTAGCCACTATATCAAACCGCTTGTCCAAATAATCAGCCAAAGGACGATTAAAGGATAAAGCCACTATTATGCTGGCTATCCACCCAAGTATTCCACCTAAACTTTTAATTAGACCATTTTTAAATCCCTTGTAAGAACCCCAAATTACAATAAAGCCTACTACAACATCAAATAAATTCACGATCGTCCCCCCTTAAATAGGGTAAGTTATATTTATTTTAACATTTTTAACAAAGCTAAGCATTATCAGTAAGATTTGAGGTATATCTTATTAATGATTTGCAAATATCTTTAATATGAACAACAACTCTATTAATTATACCATTTCAGCGAAAGATTTGATAGAAATGCATTAATATGGCTGCAATTCCTCCAGCCATAAGGGGGCCCACAGGTATTCCCCCAAAAAAAACAATGCCAATAATACCTCCAATGACAAGTCCTATCATAAGTTGGGGAGCGTGCTGCAGCATATCCAGGCCTTTACCATTCATATATGTTGCCAAAGCTCCACTAAAAATGGCTATAAGACCGGGCACTGAAATAAAGCATTTTAATATTTCTTTTACAGGAACCCTTCCGGCAGCAAAGGGAACTAGGACTGACAGCATCAAAAAGAGCAAGCCCATTTCCAATCCGCGCCTTTCAATAACAGGAAAGAGCCTCTGCAAATTTGTAAAATGTATTAGCAGCATAATAGCTGCTGCTGCTGCAACAACATTTGACCTGCCAATGATTCCTAGCACTAGAATAAACAGCATTAAAAGTGTGGCTGCAGTCAATTGTATCGCTCCTTAGTCTTTTTTACAAATATATGCAGTCCAACCTTGTCCTAATATACCTTTATTTAAACCTCCCATGACATTAAGAAAAACACATTCATTCTTCTATAATACAAAAACCGCCCATTTAATTAGGACGGTAATTTATATCTGGTGCGGATAAAGTTGTGTTTGAAATAATGGACCTTGCAATACTGGCTTTAGCTTTATCGTAGGTTTCAAAAAGCTCTTGCGCACGATCTGGATTAGCATACACCTTCCAGTATCTGCACATAAGGCTGTTCTTGCCTTCATTTTTAATAAAACCCTGAATATCCTCAATGGGATAACCAAGAAATATGCCCACTTCATCGGGACATGAACAGGAGAACCTCTCTCTCAAAAGTTGAAGCTTTTCTTCTAATGTCATATGACCTTCATATCCTAAACCACCTAAAAAAGCTTGACTACTGGGCTTTGACAGATACCATTCAAGAAGTTCTTTTTTATAAAACACAACTATTAAACTTTCAAATTTTTCCCTGAGTTCAATATATTCAAGGCCAAGCCCTTTAGATATCTCATCTTTATAGAATTTCCATAGCGTCAATTATTTTTTAGTTAAGGAGGCTAAGGTTTAATATTATAGGCATTAATCCCAAAGCTGTTGTAATTGACATTAAAACCACATGGTAATACTAACAGGACTTATGCAGTTGATGGAAAATAACACCAAAGCATAATCCAAAAATATTTTCAAAATGCAACCAGATAATCCCAAAAACACTTGACAATTGCAAAATGTCCCCATAATCGAAATGGATGGTATTATTACCATACCCTAACGATATGGGTGATGCAAATGAAAAAACTGTGTAAACCAACTTTCAAAGAGAAGGATCACGGTCAAGGTGCCGGGATTCCAGTACTTAAGACCATCTGGGATTTGTTTGATCTTTCTTTGCTCTTTACTCAAACAGGAATCCGTAAGCACTCCGGGGTTCCAACATGGCTTTTGGCTTTTGCCTACATCTGTGGTCTGGTAAGTAATGCGAGCTATGCAAATCAAAATGCTAAGTTTTCAGCGGATGCCCCTTTCTTAAAACAGCTTCTTTCCGGGCAATTAATCTCGCAGAGTGCATTTAGCCGGTTCCTGTCTAAGCCTTTTCAGTGGCTTCAGTTCTCTATTGGTAGAATTTCTAGACTGCAGGAACGTACAGAGACCCGGTTGACCGACGGAGATATAATTGCCTTAGACGATACTAAAATTGAACATCCTTATGGTAAAAAAATCCCCTTTCTCTGTTGGCTTTTTGATAGTTCAGATAAGCGACATGTATGGTGCATTAATCTTGTTTCTACTCTAGCTGTCTTAAATAACGGCCTTGAATTTCCTATGTTGTGGCGTTTCTGGGTTAAAAAAGACCAGGATAATGAAAAACAAACCAAACTCAATCTTGCTATAGAGATGTTAAAAGAGCTACGTCAATTTAACAACGCTAGACTATGGGTTGCCATGGACCGCTGGTTTTTATGCAAGAAGTTTTTAACTTGGCTTATGGATAACAATTTTGATTGGGTTACCAAGGCTAAACGCAACACAGTATTATTTAGGAAAATCTATGACCCTGTTCTAGGTAAGGAGCGCTTTGTCAAACTTAATGCTAAACAATTACTGCAAGAGATTTATCCTAAAATTAGGGTTATTGGCAAAAACTCAGTTCTTAGTATTCCCGATATTTACATCAAAGTGCCTTATGAGACACTGACCCGCAAAGGAAAACCTATTACCAGACAACGATTTTTACTCGTTGCTGCAATTGGGGCCACCTATGAGGAACAGGTGGATGAGAAAACTGTGGTTCTTCCAGAAGAAGAATACCAGGTGGCAACCTTTAAAGGTACGTATCTCCTGCTAAGCAATCGAGCAGATGCACCAGAAGAAGCAGCTAAGGCCTATACTAAACGATGGAAAATTGAAGTTTTTTATCGTACAGCTAAGCAGAACCTAGGATTAACTTCATGTTATGCTCAATCGGAACCAGCTCACTTCGCACATGTGGAACTATTGTTTACGGCGCAAACTCTTCTTTGTTTTGCTACTTGGGAATGCAATAAAGAAGGCGTCGAACAAGCCCCATCCCTATGCGAAGTGGTAAGGTACTTTTTCAACGCCGGTTGTCGGATCCACTGTCACAATCAGCTGATCCAAGTCTATTTTGACATAGCAACCGAGCGCTTTGCAAGGATTATTGATAAATTTTGGCCAAAATTTTTATCACTAAGGTTATGGAACTGGGATTATTATCCTGGAAGTGCATAACTACTGATACTAATTAGAACCCAAATATTTTATTAAAATCCAAATATATTAAAAAAAGTTTGAAACATAATAATAGATATTTCGAAAAGATCTTTTAAAAATAAAAACAATCCCACGTCGACCCTCGTGGTAAAATATATAATACAAGGAATAAAATGGGGTTAGTTCGGGGGTGGTATTAAACTAAAAAGGGATTGTGGAGTAAGGGGGTATAGAAAGCAGGAATTAGTTTTGTTGACATTATGACAAATGGATGTTCGGATGAAAAAAAAGGGAGGTCAAAGATTTGAGAAAAAGATTTTTTTATGATGGTTTTAGTTTTATTAGTTAGTTTAATGATAGGTATGTCTCTTTCCATTGTTGCGGCACCACCTCATCATTCCACACCAGCGGCAGCTATTTATTATAACGGAATAATTGTTACCGTTGATGAAAACATGAGTTATACTGAAGCTGTGGCAGTTGATGCTAATGGTAAGATAATCGCCGTTGGTGACCGAGGAGAGGTAATGAAACTGTCAGGAAAAGGTACTCAAATGATAAACCTGCAGGGCAAGACCATGCTTCCAGGATTTATTGATGCTCATAGCCATTTTATTGGAGTAGGCTTATCTTTACTTATGGATGTGCAACTTCAAAGCCCTCCAATTGGCGACATAGTTGATATTGATGAAATGATAGCTGCTTTGGCAGAACGGGCCGATGAAACACCCCCAGGCGAACCTGTTATAGGTGTGCGTTATGATGACTATTTTTTGGCAGACCAAAGACATCCCACCCGTTGGGACCTTGATCAAGCCTCAACGGAACATCCAATACGAATTACACACTTCTCAGGGCATGGAATTGTAGTAAACAGTTACGCCTTAGAGCTAGCAGACATCACCGCTGATACTCCCGATCCTGCTGTGGGAGTTATGGGGCGATGCCCAGATACCGGTGAGCCTAACGGGCAGTTTTTTGGGGCTGCTGACATGGTTGCTAACGCCACAGACGGTAACCCCATCTGGGAACGAGAGATAACTCGTGAAGATTGGATTAAAGGTATAGGATTGGCCAGTGATATGTGGACTTCAGTAGGGTCAACAATGGCCAACCATGGTTCAGGAGGAAACCTTTTTAATTTCCAACTATTGGAAGATGCTGTAGCGGAAGGCTACCTGAATATTAGAACCACTGTTTGGAGTACTCTTGCAGGTGGTTTGCAAATCTGCGGTTACCTTGGTCTAGAACCAGGTGGCCCCTATAGAGCCGAATCTGATGAAACAGGGATGATTTTTCAAACTGGAATAAAGTATTTTGCAGACGGTTCACCACAGCTTCGCACAGCCTGGGTTACTGATCCATACTATACTACCGGAGAACATCCTCCCGACTGGGTTGGTTTTCCGAGGTTTACGGATGAACAGATGACTCAAATGGTCATAGATGCACATGAAGCTGGTTTTGACAACATATTTGTTCACACTAACGGTGATGCCGCCATTGACCAACTTTTGAATGCCTATGAAGAAGTACGTAAGCCACAATACAGGCAATCAGATGACCTCCGCCACATTCTTGTTCACGCTCAGTTTAATAGGGAAGATCAATTAGATAGAATGGCAGAATTGGGTGTGATTCCATCATTTTATATTTTGCACACATATTATTTGGGAGACCGACACAAGGATATCTATTTTGGGTCAGAGAGATCTTACAGAATGAGTGCATGTCAAGATGCCGTCGATCGCGATATGGTCTTTACGATACACAGTGACACCCCCGTGCTTCCACATAACCCTCTGATGATGATGTGGGCAGCTGTAAACAGGTTTTCCTACCACGGTCAAGAAATTTTTACTACAGTTTACGACCCTAACTGCAAATACCGTTCTGTTGATCAAAGAATAACTCCCGAGGATGCCCTACGTGCAGTTACAATATATGCCGCCTATCAGGATTTTTTAGATGACGTTAAAGGCTCTATTGAAGTTGGTAAATGGGCAGATTTTGTTATACTCTCAAATAACCCTCTTACCGTGGATCCAATGTTGATCAAAGATATTCAGGTACTAGAAACAATTGTAGGAGGTACTACAGTTTTCAAAGCTGACGGAAAGTGGATACCAGGTCAAAAGATGCTGAAATAAATTAAAACGTTGTGTTACATCCATATGATTAAGCCATAGAGACAAAGAAGTAAGTTTGAGGGTCTTTAGAAAAAGATTTGTGTTCAGAATAAAAATAGCTGATTAAGTTAAGCGGCCAAAGCCCCAAATTCCTAGGAGCCGAGGCCGTTTAGCTTTCAGTAATATCTTCTTTGAAATAGTTAAGCTACAAGTTGTCTTTCGTACCTGCAATTGCTAATAAGTGTTAAGTGTACTCTTGTTTTAGTATGTAAATTTTAAGAAGGTGTTTATGGAGGGGAAGGCTTTGAGTTTTTTATTGCGTCCAACATGGGTGCTTACTACTTGGTAAAAGTCCGATATGGAATTGATAGTGCCAATGGAGGATTGCTGAAACCTCTACCCTAATAGCCAAACCCTTTGAATCAAGTCCACTATTTGGTTCGCCTAGATTATTCCCCACCTTTCAATGCACCTGTATAATATGGCCCACTGTTAGTACGTATTCATACTCATACATCAAACCGCTTTGTAAAAAGATAACTTATACACAACCTAGGATGATTCCGATAGTTATACTTTTTGCCATTGTTTTCCATTACTTGTAACCTAACCTGCCGAAAAAGTTAGCACAGTGTGAAGTAATACATTTGTCCCCTTCTCGATATCCTTCCAGGTTGAAAGTTCCTCAGGACAATGGCTTTTTCCTCCAATGCTTCTTATAAATATCATTCCTGAAGGCGCAATACTACTCATATGTTTAGCATCATGATTTGCTCCTGAAACAAGTTGAAAAAATGGTATTTCCATAGTTTCGCAGGATTTTTCAAGCACCTTAATTAACCCGATGTCAAATTCGATTGGGGAACTATACCAAAAACGTTCTGCTTTATAATTAGTATTCTCTTTCGCGCAAACATTCTCTATAATTTCCATTATAGAACTCTCAAGAATTAAGAGTATTTTCTCTTCCGGACATCTTATATCAATGCTAAATTGTGCTTTATTTGGAATTATATTTATGACATTAGGGAAAACCGCCATTTCCCCAACTGTTACTACCGCATCATTACTCAATTCCTTAATTTTATCACGGATATCTACTATAATCCTAGAAGCAGTAACCAGTGCATCCTGGCGGAAACCCATTGGGCAAGTTCCAGAATGATTGGATGAACCAGTTATAGACACTTTCAGCCAACAGGTTCCAGAAATGCCGCTTACAATGCCTAATGATAATCCGTTCTGATCTAAAACAGGACCCTGTTCGATATGCATTTCCAGGTAGGCTTTTGCCGAAGTTAAACGATTTGACATTGCTCCCTTATAACCTATATTGCTAAGTTCATCTGTAAAGGTTTTACCTTCCTTATCGCATCTGCTGTAGACCCAGTCCTTAGAAAAGGCGCCAGCAACTACGCCACTTCCCATTAGTGCTGGTTGAAACCTTGCCCCTTCCTCATTGGTCCAGTTGATTATCTCTATAGGAAATAATGTTTGCACGTTATTGTCATTTAGAGTGCGTATGACCTCCAGCCCTGCCATAACACCCAAAGTGCCATCAAATCTACCTCCGTTTGACTGTGTGTCCAAATGTGAACCTATACATACAGGCTCTCTATTATTATCCGTTCCAGTACGTCTACCATACATATTACCAATATCGTCAATTCTAACATTCATGCCCTCATCCAACATCCATTTTTTAAATATTTCCCTGGCAAGCTTATCTTCATTGGATAAGGCAACTCTATTAACCCCGCCATCAACGGTTACAGCAATATTATTAACGACATCAATGCTTTCTTTTAGTCTTGCTATATTTATTTGCATTTGCTACCTCCCGTCAATAGTTTTAGAAATTCCTAACTAATCTTGTATTTATGCCTTTATATTTTTTCCCATTACAATACTATCTGCTATATCTGTATCAAAGACTTCACCATAATAAATCGCCTTTACCTGCTCAGTTTTGGAGTGTTTTGTCAACAAGGAAATAACAACTAAGCTGATTAGTGATGCTGGGAAACCTGCAATTGCCGGGTCCAGCCCTGCACCTATTCCCCAGTATGAGAAAGTCAGTGTAACAAGGCCTGCTACAGCCATACTGCCCAGAAAACCGGCTTTTGTAACTCTTTTCCAAAACATTATGGCTAAAAATGGGAATACCAGCATAGTTCCAGATAACCTTAATGCCCACTGATATAAGGTAATAATGTCGGTCATATATATTGCTACGATAAAAGCACCTACACCTATGATTAGCACTGAAAGACGAGAGGCACGCATCATTTTTTTGTTATCAGCATAGGGATTCAGAAGCTTCTGGTAAAAATCTCGAGATAAATTCGAACCACCTTGCATAAGAAAAGATGTGCCCCCAGTGACCAGCGCTGCAATCAAGCCTATATAGACTATTCCCCCTATATATGGTGGTAAAACCTCGAAAACTACTGTAGAGAAAACTAAATTGGGGTTTAGGTCAGCTGGAAGATATCCCCTGGCCATAATTCCAATTGAATAAGGCAGTATACTTATAACCCCTGCAAGTGCAAAACCTGTAAGACCCGCACTTCTAGCTGTATCTTCATCTTTGGCAGCATATATTCTCTGCCAAGTCGACTGCCATATAAGATAAAATGGTCCTACTGATAGGGCAAATAATAAAACCGCTCCCAATCCTTCTGGTCCAATAGGTGACAAATACTCTATTGGTGTATTAGCCAAAACTTTAGAGATACCCCCTGCATAAATTAAGCTGCCTATAAATAATACGATAATGCCTAATACCAATACAAAGCTTTGAAGGGCGTCAGTCATGATTGTGGCAGGCAAACCACCCAGCAAAGTAAACGTTAACATTATGACAGTTGCAATTAGTATTCCTGTGGGAACAGGAATATTAAAGGCCAACAGGAAAATAGTTGACATGCCGACAAGTTGCAGTGCAGTTGTTGGAACTGAATAAACAAAAGCTGACAAGGTTGATGGTACTATTGCAGCTTCCTTTCCGAAACGTCCTGCAAACATATCAGGAAGTGTATACATTTTTTGCCTTCTAATGGGCTTGGCAAAAAAGTAAATCAATAACAAACAAAAAATTATACCGGGTAATGCAAACTGAAAGAAACCTGACACGCCAACCCTAAAGCCCATGCCGACCCATCCAATGAATACTGCCGCCCCACACCATGTGCTTACAATAGTTCCCACCAAGGGCCAAAAGCTTGTGTTCCAAGCAGAAATTATATACTGATCAGAAGTTTTAACTTTTGTGAAATAGTAAAAGGCGATCCCTACCAGTATTGCAAGATAAACTAAAATATACCCCAAATACCACGCCATTTGATACACCTCCAAAATGGTTATAATTTTAATTATGACAATTATTTCCATTGTAAATTCCTATCAAACCTAAAAAATAACCCCTTAACTGTGTTTTCATTTAGTTTAAAACATATCACCTCCTAAAAACGATCTCCCCTTCCACAACTGTCATTTCTACCTGAATCCGATTCAATTTTTCAGGATGTACTGTTAGCGGATTTTGGTCCAAAACAACCATGTCAGCAAGCTTCCCCGGGGTTAATGTACCCTTCAGGTTTTCTTCAAATGCTAGATACGCGGAGTTTATAGTCATGGCCTTCAAGGCCTGTTCTACAGATATTCTTTCATGTTCGCCTAAAACATGCCCATCTTTGGTAAGTCTGTTTACTGCAGAGTATATTGACATTAATGGATTAATTTCTGTTATGGGGCAGTCATTGTGCATTCCAAAGAGTATTCCTCTATCTAAAGCAGATTTAAGTGGGTCTATTCTTTCAGCACGTTCGGGACCTAAAAAAATATTTTTATGTCTATCTCCCCAATAATAAGTATGGACAGGAAAAAAAGATATGGTTATTCCCATTTTTTTAATGCGATCAAGCTGTTTATTGGTAACAGTTTGGCAGTGTTCAATTCTGAACCTGTGATTGCTTTTTTTATTTTCCCCAAGAACTTTTTCATAAGCTTGTAAAATAGATTCTATACATGCATCACCATTACCATGGACTGAAAGTTGAAATCCCTTACTATATGCTGCCTCAACTATTTGTTCAAGTTTATCTTGACTTAAAATTAATCCTCCCATGTAATTAGGATCACAATAGTAAGGCTGCTGCAAGGCTGCGGTTATGCCTTGTATGGAACCATCCTGAAGAGTTTTAATTGAACCTATTTTAATTTTTCCAAATTCACTACCTGTTGAAATACCTAAATTACCTGAAACATTATCAATCATTTCTTCAAAAAGGCTGTAATATATCATTAAATATGCATGGAGCTTAAGGATGCTTTCCATGGAAGCTTCAATGTAGGCTGTAAGCTCATTGCGCCCGAAAAAAAGACCAACCCCAGCTTCATGGATGCTTGTAACTCCAACAGATAAGTATTTATCATTTG
Organism: Desulfitibacter alkalitolerans DSM 16504; assembly: GCF_000620305.1. Taxonomy (NCBI): domain Bacteria; kingdom Bacillati; phylum Bacillota; class Clostridia; order Neomoorellales; family Desulfitibacteraceae; genus Desulfitibacter; species Desulfitibacter alkalitolerans. The sequence continues at coordinate 76,841 of NZ_KK211103.1, forward strand.
CTATAGATATTGCCTTTTTTAGGCTTTGTACCGTAGCCTTTGGCATTAGCTTAGTCACTTTATCCATAGCAGGAGGCTCAGCCAATATACCATTAGGCTCCTGGGAACCTTCTGTTCTGTAAATTATTCCTCCAACTGGATCGCTTGTTGATTTGTCTATTCTCGCAAGCCTTAAGGCATAGCTATTTACAACAGCTAAATGTCCGGATACATGTGTGATATAAACCGGGTGATTAGGTGAAACCATATCCAAATCCCATCTATTAGGATGCCTCTTTTCTTCAAGTAAAGTATCATCATACCCCCACCCTTTAATCCACTCCCCTGGGGGTTTCTTTGCAGTTTCTTCTTTTATTTTTTCTAGAATGTTAGAAATAGATTTATTTGGAGGAGTACGACAGTTTATCTGGGACAAAGTGTCGCCGTACATTATCAAGTGTGTATGTGATTCAATAAACCCTGGTATTAAGGTTTTACCCTTAAGATCTATAACGTTAGTGGCAGTTTGTATTAGTGACGTAATATGAGAATTACTGCCTATTTTTACAATTCTACCTTTTTTAACAGCGATTGCTTCCGCTGTTGGTTTCATAGAATCCAAGGTAATAATGTTTCCGTTGATAAAAACCAGGTCCGGAGCAAACAAGTTACCAACTTTATTCATCTAGCTTCACCCCTTATTGATGGTATTTAGAAAATAATGCATGCCCTATATTTAAGCAAATAATGTGCCACTATTGTATCTTTATGAAAAGATAGTTAACTACTGTATACATTGCAACATGTTTAGAATACAAAATATGGAGTAAAATATTATCTAGTTATTTATCTTCTACAATAATGCTTTGTGGCAGATAAAAAATATTGGTGCATTTATGCACCAATATTTAAATTCCTAAACCTGATGTCTCTAATTTTTTTTGGTGCAATTTTTCACCTGCTGGTGGAAAATTGCACTGCCATACTTCCCTTTTTCAAGATTATATTTTCCTATTTTCCTTATTAAAGTTGAATGATCAACCCCTAAAATTCTTGCTGCGGCGCGAATTGAGTTATTTTCTTTAAGCGCCTCTATTATTATCTGTTTTTCAAAATCGTTGACAGCTTCTTTTAATGTAACCTTGGTATTTTTATGACTTAATTTGTTTTTCTTTTCTAATCTATCTGCAAGGTCATCATATTGAATAACAGTTGAGTTAGTTGAAACAAGAGCATTTTCAATCACGTTTTGAAGTTCTCTTATATTACCAGGCCAATCATAGCCTAATAGATATCTTTTCGCTTCTTGAGAAAATTCCTTCTTCAACCCATATTTTTCCCCAAACTTTTTTGTAAATAAATCTGCAAGAGGCAATATTTCATCTTTTCTTTCCCTTAAAGGAGGGATTTTTATTTGGACAACATTTAGTCTAAAAAACAAATCTTCTCTGAATTTATTTTTTTTTACTAATTCCAACAAATCTTTATTAGTAGCTGAAATTATTCTTACGTCAATCTTTTTTGGTTCTACACCTCCAACCCTTGTTATCTCCTGTTCCTGAATTGCCCTCAAAACCTTAGCCTGAACCCTCAAAGACATATCACCAATTTCGTCCAGTAATATTGTTCCATGATCAGCCAATTCAAACAATCCTGGTTTGCCGCTGGCACGTGCCCCTGTAAAAGCTCCTGGGTTATATCCAAATAGTTCCGATTCTAATAGCTGTTCGGGAATAGCACTACAATTTACTTTAATAAAGGGTCTATTGTTTCTATCACTTTTTTCCACAATCAAATTTGCAATAACCTCTTTGCCTACTCCAGATTCCCCATACAAATAAACATTGATGGGATAGGGAGCAATTCGAATTGCATGCCGTAATATTTGCTGCATGTTATTTCCCGGAATAACATCCTCTGAAACTAACTCCTTGGTATTTAGTAATTCTTTGTTTAGGCTCTCTGCCCTTTCCAGTTCGCCCTTTAATCTTTCGTACTCATCCTGCAACTTTTCATATTCGGATATATCTCTATGCGTTGCAACAACAGCATATATTTTACCACTAGGGTCTTTAATTGGAATGGCTGCACTAATCAAATGCTTCTTACTTTTAAATTGCATACCTACAATTGTCACTGGCTCTTTTTTTTCTAAAGCTAGTAAAATTGCTGAACTAAAATATCCTTTGCTTACAAGGTTTTTTAGGCTTTTTCCAACCAGGTCAGAAGGCTGATATCCACTCATTTTTTGATAGGCTTTATTTATTTTAAGGGTAATACCATCCGAATCTGCAATATATATGGCATCTCGCGTTTCATCGGCCCATTGATATAAGATTTTCGCCAAGTCATATTTTCCATTTTTATTCATTTAATTATTCCTCCTTTTCCCTGGTAATAAAAATTTGCCAAAAAATCATTTTACTGTCATTCTTTTTCCATAATTCTTCCTATTTTCCTCTAATAAAAATAAAATATTATAATAATTTTCTCTCTGTCTCAAGACATGTTTAGTTATATCTTCGTCTTGTTCCTATAATAAAACCTGTTTCAAAATAAACCAAGGCACTAACTGCAGAGATCCTATTTTCTTCTGACCTACTACACAAATAAGGCATAATTTGTCTAAACAGTATTGGACAGTTCCGTTTTCAGTTTAAATATCACTGCTGCCATAGCGGTAGTTTTCCATAGATTAGTTTTTGTGGTCTCCATTCTGTTACTATTGGTAGCTCCTTTTTCCGTAGTGTTCGATAAACATACGTAGTTGAAGTCTTAATACAGTTGCTTTGAATTTCCATTTTGCCTGTGCTTTTATTTTTTTCATTACCTTTCGATGCTTTGATACCGATGATATGCATCCTTTCTAAGCATGCTCTGGCTGTTTTACATGCTGCATATTTTATTTTTAATTTGCCGTCTTCTAGACACACTTCTCCCTATATCATAGCATGCATCGTATACTAATATCTTAAAACCGTTTTTAAGGTTCCTACAGTCTCTAAATTTCTCAACTCTTTAATTAGTATAGGTAGAATCCTATTGCTACACTTTTGTACAAATCTATCCAATGTCTATTTTTAGCAAAGAATATCTATCGTAAAATATTTGTCTCTATGTCTCCTATTTATTACCGCCTGGCACCTGTTTTCAAATAAGATTATATTGTCTAGTTAACTTTCCACCATATTACTGCTGGTTTGTATAAGTAAGAAGTCTTTGAAAGTGTAAAACAAAACACCCGCTGCAATTAAACGGGTGCCTCCATTTAAGATCTATGATTTAGCCTTTATTATCTAGTTCTATACGGTTCTTTGTTCTTGCTCACTTCTGTCATATCCAATAACTGTCTGAATATCTATAACGAGTTTCTTGATTGCAACCAGCAGTACACAGAAAGCCCCAACCGGTATAAAAGCCTTTAGGTGGTAAAGTGGAATGGGAATGGCAGTTGGTGTCACCTGCTTTAAGAAGAAGGATATCTTAGCTGCCTGAATTCCCTTAGTCACCAGCACATACAGGTACAGGAATGCGATAAAAAAAGTAATGATATCGCAAATTGCCTTAGTTTTTGGAGAAAAGCGAGCATAAAAAAGGTCCAGTTTTACAAAAGCATCATTATTCAGGGCATATGCCCCTGCTGAGCAGGCCAATAAAACCATGGCATACTGAACTGTCACACTGATCCATAAGGATGGTTGGTTGAAAGCATATCTAAGTATTACATCAGTTAGGCCAAAAATCATGCAGTAAAGAATAAGCAACCAACTAAATTTGCCTAGAACTTCACTGATAAAATCAATTGTTTGCTCTACCTTGCTCCAAACTTTCATTACCTAATATGCCCCCTTTATTATTGCCGTTTCTAGTATTTACCTATATCAATAAGGAATTGTTTCCATAACTCAACACCCTTAGCAGTGCCAGAAGATGCTTCTGCTACCTTTGGCCAGACTTCCTCTACTGATTTTCTACGCATTCTGTCTACTTCTTCGTCAGATAGAGTTATAACTTCACCGCCAGCATCAACAAAAATCTGTAAGGCTGTTTCTACATTCTCAAGGTGGAGTCTACTTGTTTCAAAGTACGTTGACATGAAGACTTCGCTGATACGATCTCTCTGCCACTGATTTAAAGCGTTCCATTTATCTAAGTTAACGTATATCTCCTGATGCTGTGCAGGACACCAGCCTGGCATAATAGCATAATCGGTAACCTCATGGAACTTCATATCAGCCATGCCCCCTGTGTCCCAGAAGGTGCCTTCAATAGTACCTAATCTAATTGACATATATATTTCCCCACCAGGCATTGATACTGGAGCACCACCCATAGCCTGAAGAAATATTGCCTGTGGAGCACCGGCTCTCATCTTACGTCCAGCAAAGTCTTCCAATTTATATACGGGAAATTTGGTAAAAGCGGCATTTGGACCCTGATTAGTCCAGCCAATCCACTGTAGATTACGTTCATTAGCTGCCTGCTGAACAATATCACCAATCCTATATTTGGGATCTCCCCACATTGCTGCCCAAGCCTCAAATTGGTTATCAGCTCCCATTGCCAATCCATAAGCCAGCATGCCTTCAGGCATATCTCCACCATAGTATGTTGCCCAACCAGCGTATACATCTATCATTCCAGCCATAGTAGCAGCAAATGCTTCTCCACCACTTGTTATAGAGCCAACTGGAAGTAGTTCAAATTTTACTGTACCTTGAGTTGCTTCTTCAACAGCCTTTATCCATGGCACAACACCGCGACTCCAACCAGCATCTGATGAATCAAAAACCGGTTGAAAAACCCACGTGGTCACTTCTGATGGAGGACCATAATCACTGGCTGCACCTGGCTCACTTGGTGTTTGTACAGGTGCAGGCTTATCTCCACAACCAACAACTAAAAACATGCTAAAAACCAACAGAACTGCAAGTACTAAAATTGAATACTTTTTCAATAAACACACCTCCCAAATTTTCCTTAAGTTATTGCATAGGGTACACTTTAAAACTAGTAAGTTTTAACCTATCACCTCCTTAAAGAAAGAATTGACTTACATTTAGGTCGTAATAATTTATTTTTCTCTATTTATTACTCCGGATCGGGTTCTTACTTCATCATTGTACTTGGAAGCCATAAAGCTAATTGTGGAAACATTATAACTAACGATAGTCCAATTAATTGAAGTATAATAAATGGGAACACCGAACGGTAAATATCTCCCATGTTTACATCTTTAGGCATGATGCTCTTTATCCAAAATAGAACAAATCCAAAAGGAGGAGTTAGATAGGCAATCTGTATATTAACAATAAATAGTACACCAAACCATAGTGTGCTAATCCCTAATTCATTTAATATAGGAACATATAAAGGAGTAACCAGCATTATTATTGCCCAATCATCCATGACCATACCCAAAATCATTATCACCAGCATCATCATCAGTAGCACACCAATGTCACCTCCTGGCATTCCCAGTACAACAGAAGTGACTACTGCTTGGCATCCTAAAGCACTGAAGACGTTGACAAATAAGTTTGCACCAATCAGTATCCATAAACCCATTGCAGAAAGCTTAACAGTAATATCAAGTGAGTCTTTAAGTATCTGCCAGGTAAGTCTGCGATATAAGATATTTATGAGTAGTGCACCACCTGCTCCAAAAGCAGCCGCTTCTGGAGGCGTTGCTACTCCCATCCATATTACACCTAGAACAAGGAAAACGAGAACAATAAACGGCCAAATGGCAACTAGAGAGGCTACTTTCTCCTTTACTGAAAATCTTTCATCTGGAGGTATTGGTGGTCCCATATGAGGTTGGATCTTACATATAATACCTATATAGGTTATGTATAGTGTAGCTAAAAGAAGTCCAGGAATTACACCACCCAAAAACAACGCCCCTATTGATTCTTTGGCTAATAGCCCATAGAAGATAAAAGGTACACTAGGTGGAATCAAGGCACCCAGTGCCCCACCCGCACCAATGGCACCAATGGCTATTCCTTTATGATATTTATATTTCATCATTGAAGGATAGGCTATTTGCCCCATGGTTATAGTTGCTGGAGGAGTTATGCCGGTTATAGCGGCGAAGAGGGTACATACTTTAACAGTTCCCATTGCAAGTCCACCCGGAAGATGGCCAATTAGTTTATAAGCAGAGTCATAAGCGGCCTCAGCAATACCTGAAAAACGGATTAAATTCCCCATAAACAGAAATAATGGAACTGTTACTAAAATACTCTGCCAAGGGGTGTAAAAAAATGCACTTGGGGCGGCTAGAAGGGTATGAGGGCTTAAAATCAAGGCAAATATAACGGCTGTACCTCCTAACCCTAGGGCGACAGGCAGTCCCATAAATAAGGAAATAAAAAGACTGGCAAACATTAACACTGTGATTAGTTCAACACTCAAATTATTCTCTCCCTTCTAATCTTTCGATGTCATAGTAATAGATACATAATAGAATGGGCAAAGGCTTCAAAACTTTTATATTTCCACTGAAATTCATTCTGATATTCAGACTTTTTGGAATGTTTAACAAGAGCTAAGTGGTCTGAACTTATAACAGAGTAGTGCAATAAGCTGTACTGAATTTTCAATAATATTTATGATAAGTTTTAACAATTGGATTTATTTAACTTGGTTATACAAATTATAACATCCTTTGAATTTTTGATAATATTAATTTTATTGAAAATAGTTCTTCATTTTTCTGAATATTTCTAGGTCTCTATTTCAATATCTTTAGAAATTATTAATATCTTTAGATTAAGCAGTCATCCCATTTCTAATCTTTGGCTATATTATGAAAACTGCTAATAAACTACAATGAAAGCATAATCTGTACTAATTTAGCAACCGTTATTTGGCATCACCTTCCAGCATTAGTACAATTTCCAGGTTATACAGTGAGTTATTTACTCCCGTACAACCTGGGTTAGCGTCAAAGTTGCAGACTATTATGTTCTTAGCCTTATATACTTCTAAAATGGTCATCTCATAAAAGGGAGTATCCTCGGCAGTCAATGCTGCTGGGTTAATAACATCATTAGCTCCAAGAACTATTACTAAATCTGTGTTTGCAAATTCTGGGTTAATTACCTCCATTTCAATAAGCTTGTCATAATCCACATCCACTTCAGCCAACAGCACATTCATATGTCCAGGCATACGGACCTGCAACAGGATGTATGGCAAAATCAACCGCTTGCCTTTACTTTCAAGGAGGTCACAAAGCTGCTTAAACTCTGTTCGTGCTTGATCAAGGCCATACCATATAGAGGTACTATGATAACCTTTTTGGCTTCCTTGAGTAGTATCATCTTGTTTAAAACATTAGCAATTGGAGCTATTATATCTATGATATGCCTGATGACCCTTCCTCCTTCTTGACCAGTTTAATCAGCCTATTAATTGTATCCTTAGCGTCACCCAATAGCATACTTACATGTTCCTGATTATATAGTAAGTTATCCACTCCTGCATAACCTGGGTTGGCATCAAAGTTGCAAATGATGATGTTTTTGGCCTTATATGCTTCTAAAATGGGCATTCCATAAATGGGTGTACCTTCCGCAGTCAATGCTGCAGGGTTAATAACATCATTGGCTCCAACAACTATTACCATATCTGTGTTTGCAAATTCTGGGTTAATTATCTCCATTTCAATAAGCTTGTCATAATCCACATCCACTTCAGCCAACAGTACATTCATATGTCCAGGCATACGACCCGCAACTGGATGTATGGCAAAATCTACCTGCTTGCCTTTACTTTCAAGGAGGTCACAAAGCTGCTTAACCTCTGACTGCGCTTGGGCCAAGGCCATACCATAGCCAGGTACTATGATAATCTTTTTTGCGTTCATGAGCATTTCTTTTTCTACCAATCCATCTTTTTGCGACTCTGTGCTGTCTGTCTTTGGTCCTGTTAAACTCTTAGTCAGCTTAGCAATTGTTTCTTTGGCATCTCCATGGTGCATGAATACATTATCCTTTTTGTATAAAGGGTTGTCTACTCCAGCATAGCCTGGGTTGGCGTCAAAGTTGCAGATTATAATGTTTTTAGCCTTATATGCTTCTAATATGGGCATTCCATAAATTGGTGTGCCTTCTGCAGTTAATGCTGCTGGGTTAATAACATCATTAGCTCCAATAACTATTACCATATCTGTATCAGCAAATTCTGGGTTTATTTTCTCCATTTCCACCAACTTATCATAGTCCACGTCTACTTCAGCCAGCATTACATTCATGTGTCCTGGCATTCGTCCTGCCACAGGATGTATACCGAATTTAACATCCTTTCCTTGACCTTCTAGAATATCCATCAGCTTCTTAACTTCCCACTGTGCCTGAGAAAGGGCCATACCGTATCCAGGTACAATTATGACTTTTTGGGCTTGTGATAACTTATGAACAGCACTCACCAGTGGGTCTGTATGCCCTTTCTTATCTTCCATAGGAGTCGCCTTGTCTTGGGCTTTAACTTTTGATTTATCTTCGGAAACAGTCGTCTTGCCGCTTAGGATTTCCAGCAGGGATCTGTTCATGGCCTTACACATAATATTTGTTAGAATTATCCCCGATGCACCCACTATTGCTGCCACAGCAACGAGCAGTACATTTGCTATGGCAAGGCCTACTACAGAACCAGCTATACCGGAGCAGGAGATCAACAGTGAGATGGTAATTGGCATGTCAGCACCACCCACTCTGATGGAGAGAAGTACACCGTAAAACAATGCTATTGCTACCATGGCCATAACTATTGTAAAATACATGCCTGAATTCACTGCTGCATCACCAAATATGAGTGTGGGCATGGATACCAGAACCGTTGATATTACTATTGCAATGGCACATAGTATGCTTATGGTGCTGTGGCCTGGAATTGATATTGACTTCTGTGATATGCGATTATCAAGCTTTAAAGCAGCCACCATACTACCACTAAAGGTTAAACACCCTATAACAAGAGCTGTCAAGCTGGTGAAAAGATAAAACCAGCCTAAAGCCATGTAGCTTTCAAAGATTTTTACTAGGGCAATTAATGCAGCAGCACCTCCACCCATACCGTTAAAAAATGCTACCATTTGAGGTAGTTGAAGCATGGAAACTTTTACAGACAGGAAATATCCTATACTTCCACCAATTGCAATGGCAATCCATATTAAAGGAACTGCAACAATATCATTGTATACAAGGACAAAGACCATTGCCGCAAAAATACTCCCGCCACCAAGAAGATTTCCTATTACTGCAGTCTTGGGAGAGCTCATAAGCTTAATTCCAATAAGAACTGCTGCTGACAATAGTATGGTAACTATTTCATAGATGCCAATCATTTGAGCACCTCCCCTTTCTGTTTAACTTTAAACATCTTCAGCATCCTATTTGTTACAAAAAACCCTCCTGCAAGCTTAATGGTTGCAAAAGTGATAGCTATAAAACCTAGGATTTGACTTCCGGTTGAAACTGCATATGCTGTCACTACCACAGAACCCACTATTGTAACTCCTGACAATCCATTCATTCCTGACATCAACGGAGTATGAAGGAGGGGCGGCACTTGACTAATTACTTTATAGCCTAAATATGCAGCAACAAAAAAAATAGCAAGCAGTGCACTCGTACCCATTTTTTAATCCTCCTTATCTTGCGTTTGTAATAAAATAAAACTGCAGCTTAATTCCTGCCAAGACATCTACAATCAAGATACTCGACAACTATTGTGCATTAAATTACTATTCATGGCTTCTAGGGTACCAGGATGAACTATACTTCCATCCCGAGTTACAATGGTTTCTGCAATAATTTCATCATCCATATTAATCTGTACCTGTCCATCCTTAACAAGGTTAACCAAGTAGTTGTATATATTATGGGCAAACATCCACGTTGAGCTTGTGGGTACCATTCCTGGAATGTTCTTTGTTCCATCGATACTAACCTGATACTTCTCTACAACCTTTCCTGGTTCTGTAGCTTCACAATTACCACCCTGGTCAATTGAAATGTCTACTACTGCAGATCCAGCTGGCATACTCTTTAACATTTCATCAGTTAATAGAATTGGTGCCATTCGGTTTGGAATTAAAGCTGACAAAATAATAATATCGGATTTAGCAACTACATCTTTTAATGTTTCTCTTTCCTTAGCTAACCATTCTTCTGAAAGCTTTTGAGCATATCCACCCTTACCAATAGCTATTTCGTCTGGAATACCCAAATCTACTATTTTTGCTCCCAAACTTTTTGCTTGTTCTCTAGCATCCGGACGGATGTCAGCAGCATATACAACAGCTCCTAAGCGTTTTGCTGTAGCAATGGATTGTAGTCCTGCTACACCTGATCCAACTACTAAGACTGTTGATGGTTTAATCATTCCCACTGCTGTTCCAGTCATGGGCATGAATTTTGATAGACGGTTTGCTGCTAGAAGGACCCCTTTATATCCTGCTACGGCACTCATGGAGGTTAACGCATCCATGGCTTGAGCTCTCGATATCCTGGGAATTCCATCTAAGGTAAAGCTAATTACTCCCTTATTGGCTAGATTTTGTACCATATTATGGTTGGATGGTGAAGCTGGGTGTATGAATGATATTAGAACTTGATCTTGTTTCATCATTTCAACTTCATGTTTTTCAACATCCTGGTTAAACTGGGGCTCTTTTACCTTTAGGATAATATCAGCTCTGTTAAAAATCTCTTGTGCTTTATCAATTATCTTGGCACCTGCTCCAACATATTCTGCATCCTGATAAAATGAACCTGTTCCAGCTCCAGCTTGGATTAATACTTCTGCGCCATCGTTAACCATTTTCATTACGGTTTCTGGAATTGCAGCAATACGGCGTTCTCCTTGCATAATCTCCTTTGGTATACCAATTGTTAATCCTTTCAGTTCCATAATGATTCCTCCCATAGTATTATTCATCAAACAATTTTTCCATAAGCTTGCTGCTACATGTGTTTTTTAACTTAATAAAAGTCTAACATTAGTCCTTTAGATAGTATTAATAAAATTATTTAATGAGGTTGCTAAATCTATGGATATTGAATATTGTAGTAATATCTTTAGATAATTTTTATATATCTTTTGAATTTTAAAAATGAAAAAAACACCTGATGTTTCAGGCGTTTTTGGCTGATGATCGTATTTTAAACCAGGCATTTTTATTTTAGTTTTGAAAATTTTCTTCTATATTCAGAGGGGCTAATGCCCACCTTCCTTTTAAAAATTGCTGTTAAATAACTATTGTTATTTAAGCCAACCTCATCTGCAACCTCATCCATAGATATATTCTTATTAATTAGTAGTTCCTTGGCTTTTTTTATTCTAACTTCAGTAATATATTCTGTTATACCCTGACCTGTTATCTTTTTAAAAAGGCTGCTTATATAGGATGGATTGTAATGAACAAAGTCTGCCAGTATGTTTAGGGTAAGTCTGTGTTGATAGTTACCGCATATGAAATTTTTTATTTCTCTAATAAGTAAATTATCATTTAAAACCTCTGCAGTTTCAACATTATCAGGTTCGTTTTTGGATCTGTTAATATTTTCTTCAGTTTTTCTTTCCTCGATAAACTTAATTACGTTTTTAATAGATTCTATTAATTCATTTGGTCGTACCGGCTTAAGCAGATAATCAGCTGCCCTCAGCTTAAGGGCAACATTTGAATAAGAAAAACGGCTATAGGCTGTAATGAAAATAATTTCAATATTATTGTCAAGTTCCTTTATTATTTTTGTAGCTTCAAGTCCATCCATGCCTGGCATCTTGATGTCCATTAGTATTATTTCAGGCTTTGTTGTTTTGAACAGCATTACAGCTTCATTACCACTGGCAGCCTCGGCAACTATTTTTACAGGAAGTTGGCTGCTGGAAATCTGGGTCTTAAGTACCTGTCTCTCTAGTTCCTCATCTTCCACAATAAGAAGCTTATACATAAAATACCTCCTTTTTTGAAGGTAAAATTAACTTGACTTGAGTTTTCCCCCGTGTTCTAGCTAGTTTAACGCCAAAACCCAATCCAAAACAAAGTTGTAATCGGCTATGAACATTGATTAAACCAATGCAGTTTCTTTTGTTCATCTCTTCTACACATTCAGGGAAGCTCTCGATAAGTTCCTCAGGCATCCCCAGGCCGTTATCTTCAACAACAATCTCAATCCGATCCTCTATACTCTTTCCAGTGATTAAAATATAACCATTTCCTGGTTTAGGCTCTATCCCATGGTTACAAGCATTTTCAACTAGAGGCTGAAGGGTTAAGTAGGGTAATTCAATCTCCATTAACCCCTTTTCGATATTAAACTTGTAATCCAACCTGTTTCCAAACCTGATCTTTTTTATATGTAAATAGTTTTCTACATTTCTTAGTTCTTCTTTTAGAGTAACAAGCTCTCCAGCCCTATCAAGGTTGTATCTCATGATTTCAGAAATAGAGTAAACCACATCCAGTGCCTTTTCATTTTGCTTTAAGGTAATCAAACCGGATAATGTATTTAATGTATTAAATAAAAAATGGGGCTGTATTTGTGCCTGAAGATTCTTTAGCTTTGCTAGACGAAGACTATTTTCTAGTTCTGTTTTTGTTTTAGCCTCCAAGATATCATCAATTTTTTCCATTAAATGCCCTTCTTGCTTTTTAGAACGGTATATTAATTCAGTTATGTAGTTCACCACAAGCTGTATCAAATTAGAGACAGCAGTGCATTTCTCATGGGTTATTACTTTTATATCCTTGAATAATTTTACAAGTTTTTCAGAATTATAACCCAAATCTTTGGTAGCCGCCAGCATCTTTTCTATGGCTTTTTCATTGGGAGTTTGTAAATGTAATTGACAACATGTTATTGAACCTAAAAATAAATCCTCAACTATTATTGGCATAGCCATGAGCAGCGCCCCAGTATGACATGGAGATATGGCAATCTGGCCTTTATTTGCAGAATGAAAACCTATTGTTGCATTAGATTCAATGCATCGTCTTAAACCCTTTTCTGTTGAACGTATGTACTTGCAGAATCCGTTAAAGTAGTCATGCTCAAATATAGGAAAACCTAGATTGTCATTAATACCAATGGTAATATCCGTTGCTTTATTAAAGCTTTCAACAATTTGCATCATCTTATCATTTTCTATGAAATGTAAAAGCTCAGGTCTAGGCTTCAATGTTAATACCCCCAATATTGTGCTAGTGGCAACTATACTCCTATTCCCAATTGAGCATTGTAGCTAGGTAAACCTGAGCTGCTTTTAAAAGCTCCTCAATTGCTACCCGTTCATTTTCCTTGTATGCATTGTCCTGCAGCTTTCCCGGTCCAAATATCATTCCTTCAATGCCCATTCTTTTATAAATTGTACATTCTGCTGTTGCTATATAGCCTGAATATATGATAGGAACATCCACCATGGAGCATGACTTAACCATGGTTCTCACCAATTTATCATCGCTGCTTATTTCCCAGGGTTCTCTTCTTTCTATTTCATTTATATCGGCATGAAAATCAGGTATATCCTTCTTTATTGTATCAAAAATAACCTTCATTTCTTTCCATATATCATTATGTGTCTGCCCCGGAACTAACCTTACGTCAACATTAAGGGTACAATTGTCAGGGATAATACCGCTAGCCCCACCTCCATGAATCATTGTTGTCTGCCAAAAGGTTTCCCCCAAGCTTGGATGCTTTTTATGAGAAAAGGAATGGGTTTCCATTTCGTTCATTAATCTTAATGCTCTGTAAATGGCATTTGAACCCGCGCTCTTAACTGAGGCATGTGCTGTCTGTCCATATACGGTTACTTCGGCCCACATCCGGCCTTTACTGCATATTTTTAATTCAAGATTGGTAGGCTCACAGCATACAGCCCTCTCAACATCAGCCAAAATGGGGTTCTCAATAAGCTTTTTTGCTCCTGTCATAAGGTTTTCCTCATCAACAGTGGCTGCTAAAATAACATCTCCCTTGGGCTTTATATTAGACTCGTGAAGGGTACACAAGGCCACCATGGCAGCTGCAAGGCCACCCTTTGCATCTGCTGCACCCCTTCCATAAATGTAGCCGTCATTGATTTGCCCAGCAAATGGATCAAACCTCCAGCGTTTAGCTTCATAAGAACTAACTGGTACCACGTCCATATGACTTGAAAATAAAATAGGCCTTGCTTCACCTTTACCCCTTAACTTTGCAATAACGTTAAATCTTCCTGGCATTACTTTTTGAATCTCCGTCTTTATGCCTTTATGCTCCAAGTAATTTTTAACGTATCTTCCAACCTTGCATTCAAGGCCGGGGGGGTTAACACTTGGTATTTGTATTAGATGTTGGGTAACATTAATCAACTCATCCAAACTTATTGAGTCAATGGCTTTATTTATTTCATTATTTTCGTAATCATTCATGTTTAACTCCTTACTAAATTTTAAATGATACAAATTTAACTTGCTGATTTTTATTTTATCAAAACTTACTGCCAATTACAAAGCAAAAAACCTTGGAAACCAATATACATAACAATTGGCCCATTTTGTGCGTGTACATAATACAGGTAAAAAGGACCAATCCATTAATTGCTTATTTTTTGTTAAAAATTATTCACCACATTTTGCTACAGCTTTTATTTCTTTTAATGCCTTTTTATCCTCTTCACTGAACCACTTTGTAGTTACGCATTTGACCTGGGTATAGAAAGCAATGCCATCCTTGCCCTTGGCATGGAGATCACCAAATAAAGATTCCTTGTGCCCAGAGAAGTGAAAACCAGGTGCCACTGCTGGTATGACCACATTTATGCCTATCATACCTCCATGAGTTCTAGTCACAAATTCTCTTGCGTAATGCCATTTTGAGTAAATATCACAGAGCCGTTGTCAAAGCGATTTGCATTAGCTATTTTCAAGCCTTCCTCAAAATTCTTAACTCTTTTCACACATAAAACAGGACCAAATATTTCCTCGTCACCAACACACATGCCAGGCTTAACGTGATCAAAAATGGTCGGTCCTATATAATACCCATTTCAAATCCTTCAACCGATGCACCCCTACCGTCTAATACCAACTCAACTCCTTGGGCTATACCCTTTTCAATCCAATCAGCCACAGATTTCTTTTGTTCCTCTGATATAACTGGTCCAAGCATAGTGCAATCTCTATAAGCCGGTCCTATTTTTTTGTTCCTTGGCAAACCTGATTATATGCTCTATAAACTCATCTGCAATTTCTTCCTCCACACATACTACAGGTAGTGCCATACACCGCTGACCGGCTGCTCCAAAGGCAGAGACTACTATCCTGTGGGCTGTCAACTCGAGCTCACAATCCCTAAGTACAAGGGCATGGTTTTTGCCTCACAAAGGGCCTGAACCCTTTTGCCATAGGCAGCTGCTGTAGAGTATATATGCATTCCAACAGTTGTTGAGCCTACATAATTTTTATAGTTTTCATGAGTTTTCATAGTAAAATGCCTCCCTTACATAGTGAATAATGTAAATAATTAAAACAGAAACCACTCACTATTTAGAGGTATGATGACAAACATAGGGTATTCTTTTCCCTCAATGTTGTCTCGTCCTCATTATAATGAGTGGTTTAGATTATTAACTACTTACCAATTTCTATGATCCAGTGCTGCATATTTTGGAAGGAAACGTGTTGGTAAAGCTAGAGCATCCTTTCTAAAGGGAGGTGCAAGCTGTGTTCCATCAACCATGAATTCTAATACTACTGGAACTTTTGCACTTGCAGTGAATGCTTCTTCTAATGCAGCTGGGATTTGCTCTGGTGTTTCAACTTTAATGCCCTTGCCTCCCATAACTTCTCCAAGTTTTGCCCAGCTTGGAGCTTTAATGTCAGCACCTACAAATCTGTTATTGTAGAAGTCTACCTGGTTCTTCTTCTCTGCTGCCCATGCTCCATTGTTGAATACACAGGCGATTACGGGTAGGTTTTGTTCTACTGCTGTCATAATTTCGTAGAAGCTCATTCCCCAAGCTCCATCTCCAACAATTGCTAATACTGGACTTTCTGGCTTTGCTAATTTTGCTCCTAATGCAGCTTGTAAAGCAAAACCTGTATTTCCAAAGGTTAAGCATGCCACATGGGTTTTTGGCTTTGTAAATCTCATGTAGCTGTTTGCTGTTGAAGATACGTTTCCAATGTCTGTTGTTACGATTGTATCTGCTGGTTTAAACTTTGCTATTTCATAAAGAGCTCTTCTTGGGTTAATTGGATTACCATCTTTCATTGCTAATTCATAGATTTCTTTGTCCCAAGCTTCTTGCTTTTCTTTGATTTTAGCCATTCTTGCTTCATCTACTGATCTGTCTTCCTGGCTCTTTAAGATATTTAAAATTTCTTGTGCTGCGATTTTAGCGTCCCCTACTATTCCTACTTCTACTGGGTGTCTTCTTCCAATTTGTTTTGGATTAATGTCTATTTGAATTATCTTTTGTTCTCCTGTGAAGTATGTGGTGTCGTATTGTGGCAGTGTGCCAAATACTGATAGTCTTGTTCCTACTGCCAGGATTACATCTGCTTCTTTGATTGAATTCATTGCTGCTTTTGAACCCATATAGCCTATTGGGCCTACCCAGTATGGATTATCTGCTGGGAATGCATCATTGTGCAGATATGATACTGCTACTGGTGCTGTTAGGTATTTTGCTAGTTCTGCTACTACTTCTAAGGCTCCTGCGTCTACTGCACCTCTTCCTGATAGGATTACTGGATTTTTAGCTTCTGATAATACTTTTGCTGCCTGCTTTAAGATTTCTACATCAGGTATAAGCTTAGTTGTGGGACGATACTTTTCTGGTGGCAATATTTCATCTTCTAATTCACCATAAAAATAGTTTCTTGGTATGTCTAAGTACACTGGTCCTCTATCTGCATGCATTATTCTAAATGCTGTTCTTACACAATCTGCTGCTCTGCTTGGATGTGGAATGCCAAAGGATGCTTTTGTAATTGGCTTAAAGATTGGCACCTGATCACATTCCTGGAAACCATCCCAACCGATTGTTGGTGTGCCAGCTGATGGGCCAAGTACTAGCATAGGTGTATGGGCAAGGTTTGCTGTTGCCACACTAGTAACAAGGTTTGTAACTCCAGGGCCATTTTGTCCTATACATACTCCAACCTTACCTGATATTCTTCCATAAGCATCCATCATATGTCCTGCTGTATGCTCGTCTCTTACTGGTATAAATTTAATCCCTGCTGCTGGAAATAAGTCCAGCATGTCCATGAATGCTGATCCTACTATACCAACACAATACTCTACTCCTTCAGCTAACAATTGTTCTACTATAGCTTCGCTAGGTGTCATTTTAACTTTTGCCATTTTTTATTCCTCCTATGTTTATATGATTTTCTGACTTCTATACTATATACTTAACTTTAAACTGGATTCTTCTCCAATGCAATCTTAACTGCTCCTACAATCTTGTCTATTTCTTCTTTGGAAACTATCAGCATAGGTGCAAAGCCTAACACATTGTTTAAGTTTGGGACACTTCGGTTCATCTTTCCTATGAGTACACCTTCCGCCTTTGCTCCTGCTACTATCTTATTTAGATATGCTTCAGATACTGGGACCTTTGTAATTTTGTCCTCAACTAACTCGATTCCTGCAAAAAGCCCCTTTCCTCTTATATCTCCCACCATTGGAAAACTTTCAAGCTCCTTTAAAGCACCAATAAAGTATTCTCCCATTTCCCTGGCTCTTTCACAGAGATTCTCACCTTCAATAATTTTGATATTTTCAAGGGCAGCAACTGCACAACCTGCACAACCACCATAGGTACTTATATCTCTAAAGTAAGCTAGTTTATCTGTTGGTTCATTGACAAACTGGTCAAATATTTCTTGTTTTGTCATTGTTGCTGAAATTGGCAGATAGGAGCTTGCCATTCCCTTTGCCATGGTGACAATGTCAGGGTCTACTTCAAAGTGCTCATGGCCAAACCATGTTCCTGTTCTAGCAAATCCATTTACTACTTCGTCCATAATTAACAATACTTCATACTTTTTACATATGTCCTGAACGATTTTAAAATACTCGTCTACTGGTACAATGATACCTCCACCTGCAGTAATGGGTTCAACAATATATGCTGCGACTGTATCAGGACCCTCTTTTTTGATAGTCTCTTCTAATGCATATGCACATTCAAGACTACATCCTGGATAAGTCTTACCAAAATGGCATCTATAGCAGAGTGCATGAGGAATTTCAACAAAGCCAGGAACTAATGGACCATACATGGCTCTTCTTTCATCTTGACCTGTAGCACTTAATGCAGCTATTGTAGTTCCATGGTAATCTCTATTGCGGTAAATTATCTTGTACTTATCCTTATCATTGTATTTTAGTCTGAAATACTGTCTGCTCATTTTAAAGGCTTTTTCGTTAGCCTCTGAACCACTATTTGATAAGAAAACCTTCTGTAGTCTTGGTAATAAATCAGTTAATTTTTTAGCAAGTTTGATAGTAGGAATGTTTCCCAGTGCTAATGCATAATAGGGCATCTGTTTAAGCTGCTCATATACTGCTTCAGCAATACTGTCTCTTCCATACCCAACGTTTACGCACCATACTCCCCCTGAGACTGCATCTAGATACTCCCTGCCTGTATGATCCTTTAACATACACCCTTTCCCTTCAACCATAATTGGGGGAGCTTGATCTTTAAAAACACTATGCTGAGTCAAATGGTGCCAAAGGTGTTCTATATCCTGCTGTTCCAGTTCTCTGAAATCTACTTTAGTTTTACTATCCACCTTAATTACCTCCTTGATAAATTTACAGTACAAAATTCATAACCTTAAAAAAAGCTTAACATTAAGCATATGGATAGTATTAATAAAATTATTAAATGGGCTTGCTAAATCTATGGATATTAAACTTTTTTATAAAATCTTTAGATAAATTGTAAGATTATTTTGATTCTCTAGCTTATTCAAATAAATATCACACTTGCTAGCAGCCTATTAGCCAGTTAATTATTTTATAGAAGAAAATCAACAGTTTAATGTAGACACTAGCCGTTATTAATTTCAAATAATGTTTAATTGCCAGTAAGGTTAGCTATCAAAAGCCTAGTAATGCTAAGTTCTCTACTGTAGACATTATTGATTACCTGGTTGACGCAATTATTTTAGGTACGGGAGAAACATTAGATACAGGGAAAAACTGTTTTGGGATGAAGAAAGAATAAGTCAATAGGAGCAGTTTGATGGCTATTATGCCATAATAACCAGTGAACTAGATGAGTCTAATAATCAGAAATATATAGAGGACTTTGGAGAATAGAAGAATCATTTAAAATAACAAAAAGCAACTTGGATGCAAGACCTGTCTATCTTACAAGAATGGATCACATTAATGCGCATTTTTTAATTTGCTTTATAGCTTTAGTAACTGCAAGGGTTGTTGAAATCCGCTTACATAACAAATACTCCATAGAAAAAATCCATAATTCTTTACGCTCTGTTTCTTGTAGTCATATAGATTTAACCATTATCTCTTTGATTATGCTGATGAGGATATGATGACATATGACGTTTTTAATCTTAATATTGGACAAAAAATTATAACTCTTAGTGATATGAAAAAATTTTTAAAATGGTTAAAAACGTTGATTTAGTACTACAACTTTATGGCAAAAATAAAATCAATAGAAGCTTTCATTTTAAAGGCTTTATGGATATTTTTATTGGTTTTTGCTTCTGAAGAGTAGGATAATAAATATAGCTCACTTACAGTATTAATCTCAACAATAAGAACGTCTTATCAACTATATTCATGGCACATTAGATATGTGCTATATTGATATATTGAAAGGAACGTTTTATTTAGCCTAACAAAAACCGCCCATTTAATTAGGACGGTAATTTATATCTGTTGAGGATAAAGTTGTGTTTGAAATAATGGACCTTGCAATACTGGCTTTAGCTTTATCGTAAGTTTCAAAAAGCTCTTGCGCACGATCTGGATTAGCATACACCTTCCAGTATCTGCACATAAGGCTGTTCTTGCCTTCATTTTTTATAAAACCCTGAATATCCTCAATGGGATAACCAAGAAATATGCCTACTTCATCGGGACATGAACAGGAGAACCTCTCTCTCAAAAGCTGAAGCTTTTCTTCTAATGTCATATGGCCTTCATATCCTAAACCATCTAAAAAAACCTGACTACTGGGCTTTGACAGATACCATTCAAGAAGTTCTTTTTTATAAAACAGAACTATTAAACTTTCAAATTTTTCCCTGAGTTCAATATATTCAAGATCAAACTCTTTACAAATTTCATCTTTATAAAATTTCCACAGCTCTATACGGTTTTTTCTGCCAATGGTAAAATTTATTAAGGAGGCGGGTTTTAAACCTTTTACAGTGGGAGCAGCATTATAGGCTATCATAGCTGAAATATAATTCTTTCCTTCTAGACTATTTGCTGTTTTCACATACTGATGCTTGATATACTTATCCATGCTAAATACCCCTTAGAATTTTTAATAGAAAACTTGGCTTTCGCCAAGCCTTTTGGCGCCAGCGAAAGCCTTAGTTGCACTTATACTTTCTGATAGTGTAAAATATATTTGTTCCTGTTCATTAGTATTTTCATCCCTGGTTATTCTTAATAAACATAAACTAAGTTTTTGATTTCCTATGTTCTGGTAACAAATACCTAATAAAACTAATAACTAAAACTATTATAAATGATAACGATTTTCATTGTCAATTATTTTTTAGTTAAAGAGGCATTAATCCCAAAGTAATCTTATATAATTTTGTTTTACTTAAAAAGGAGGTAATACAATTAATGAAAAGGAGAATTAGTTCTGTTACTAAAAAGGGACAGGTCACTATTCCTCAAGTTGTAAGAGAAAAGTTGGAGATAAATTATGGAGATAAAGTTGAGTTCATCATTGATGGTAATAACCAAGTAAAGATTAGGCCCATTAAGACAAATCTTGAGAATATCTATGGTGTATTAAAAGACAAAAACGTTACTGAACTTGCTATACTTAAGACAGTCTTTACAATGCTTAAAAACCTGCCCAAGGGGGATATCTAGTCCACAAACACATATTATAAACTAGTATTAAGTTAAATTTAACCATAGATTTCACCTGATAACCTAGAATATATTCTGGTTCCTGAACTTACTGTACTGCAAAGGTGTTCAAATATTTGCTCCTGGGGATGAGCCTGTTTGGCAACATGGATAACTGAATAGTCCTTTGTATCAACTAGCCTTCCATCCTCATGCTCCACCTTAATACAGTCGGACATGCCCAATGTATTCACTAATCTTCGTGCAGCTTCAACAGATTTTATATCATTGTCAATCACCTTAACCTCTGCACCTGTCATGCAAACTATTTCCATAGCTGTACATGGCAGAGGACCACCGCCTATAAATAAGACTTTATCCTTATCTGTTATTTTACATATTTCAACCTCTTTTTTAACTAAATATCTATAATACACTCTAAAGATAATAACCATAATAGGCAGCCTACTGACTGCTTTTTCGGTTTGCTTTGTTATTTCGGTCACCAAAGACATAGCTTTCACCGTCCATTTACTAGCAAGTGGTGCCATTTATAAGAAGTTATAAAAACTATTTAGCAGCCTTAACAGTTTCGGTAGGTATGACAATACTGCTTTTAGCCCTTGACAGAGCTATACAACCCGCAACTATAAGGGTTCCACCTATAACTGTTAGCCAGTCTGGTATTTCAGCAAAGAAAAGAAAGCCCCACATAGCATTAAATACAATGCCAATATAACGGACTACCTCTACAACTGCTGCGCTTTGATGGGTAAAGGCCTTGGTCAAGAATACTTGGGCCAGTAAAGAAACAACACCTATACAGACCAGATAGAACAATTCTAATGTTGTAGGCACTACAAAGCAATTCCACATTAATGGAACTGATATCAGCGTGGCTGCTGCCATGAAATAGAATATAATTTCATAGGTATGATGCTTTTTGCTTAGGTAACGAATACTAGTTGCAGCACCTGCTGCCAGTACGGCTGCAAGTATACCCGCTAGGGCATATACGGAATATGTAGAGTAATTGAAGGGCTTAATCATAAAAATAACGCCTAAGAATACTATTGGTAAAATCATAAAGGCCTTTTGGGACAGTCTCTCCTTGAGCAAAAAGGCTGCCAGGAGTATAACAAAGACTGGAGATAAATTTACCAAAATAATTGCGTCTATTAAAGGTATTTTAGAAATTGTATAGAAATAGGCCAGCATATACAGGCCACCCAGCAGACCCCTTAGGGAAAGCATTGGGATTCCTTCTCTGGAAAACTTCACTTTACTGTATTTAATTAAAATTAGAATGATTACGGTTCCGATAATACTTCTAAAAAAGACTATTTCAGAAGCAGGAATGGTGAAGCTAACTGCCTTTACTAGAGCATTCATAATACTAAAAATCAAAGAGGATAAAATTGCTAGAATAACTCCGTTTGTCATGTTTCATCTCCACTAATCGTTTATTCTTATTTTGTTTTACCACATACAATCCCTGAAGCAACATATCAAACACCTCGAAATTCTGGCATCTATCCTGTTATAAGATGACATGCACATATGTGTCCTTTACTTATCTGGACTAATTGAGGTTCAGCCTCTTTACACTTTTCCATAGCATTAGGGCACCTTGGATGAAATCTGCATCCCATGGGTATGTCAATAGGACTAGGTGGTTCACCTTCTACGAGGTCTAAGGACTTTTTACTATCTATGTTTTTTATAGAAAAAACTGAGGTAATTAGGGATTTTGTATAGGGATGCAGTGTATCTTTATTTAGCGTGCTGCTGTCAATAACTTCAACAACTTTACCTAGATACATTACTGCAATTCTATGGCTTACATGTTGAACTAACGCGAGATCATGGGATATAAAAAGGTAAGATAACCCCAGCGTTTTTCTTAAAGCTAATAACAGGTTAATTATCTGAGACTGTATTGACACATCCAGATTGGCAGTGGCCTCATCACAGATAACTAGTGACGGATTTAAAGCCAGAGCCCTAGCAATGGCAATTCTCTGGCGCTGCCCCCCACTTAACTCATGGGGAAATCTGCCCATATAGCTTTTATCCAAACCTACCAGTTCCAGCAATTGAATTACCCTCTCATCTCTATTTTTTGCTGCTGATTTAAAGTTGTCTAATGGTTCCTTGACTACTGCACCTATCTTCATCCTTGGATTCAATGATGAATAGGCGTCTTGAAATACCATTTGAATGCTGCTTCTAAATCTTCGAAGGTTCTCACCCTGCAATTTCGTAATTTCCTCACCTTTGAAGAATATCCTTCCACTTGTAGGTTTTTCCAAATGTAAAAGTACCCTAGCAAGGGTGCTCTTGCCGCACCCACTTTCTCCTACCAACCCTAATGTTTCACCATGATTAATACATAGATTTACACCATCTACAGCCCTTACCAGACTTTTGTGTTTACCAAATAAAGATGTGCTATTATAATAGTGTTTTGCCATATTTTCCAGCTCTAATAGAGGGGCTTTTTTTATCATTAAATTGCAGCAGCCTCCCTGTATTCTTTACTTACAGTCTCAACCTTATGACAAAACACTGTTTGACCCGGAGTTATTTCTACGGGAAGAGGAGGTTTGGAGTTACAGGTCCTGTCTGCAAAGCTGCATCGTGGAGCAAAAGTACACCCAATTGGTAAATCTAGAAAATCAGGAGGCTGCCCTTTAATTGAAAACAATTTTTTATTTCTAGGCGGGTTTATTACAGGAACAGAAGATAATAGGGCTCTGGTATAGGGATGCCTGGGCTGATTTATAATTTCATGCTTGGCTCCTAACTCCACCATTTGACCCGCATACATGACACCTATCCTATCAGCCATATGGGCAACTACTCCCATATTGTGAGTTATGAGAATTATGCTGGTTGAAAATTTGTCTGATAGCTTTTGCATTTCTGCAATAATTTGGGCCTGTACAGTTACATCCAAAGCACTAGTTGGTTCATCAGCAATTAAAATATCTGGTTCCAGGGCCATGGCCATTGCTATAGTAACCCTCTGCTTCATTCCTCCGCTTAATTGAAAGGGAAAATAATTAATAACCCTGTCGGGGTTTGGTAGGCTCATTTTTGAAAGCATATCTATAGCTCTCTCTCTGGCTTGAGTTTTTGTAATAGGAAAATGACAGCACAGAGTCTCTATGAACTGCGTTCCTATTCTTCTAACAGGGTTTAATGTAGATCCTGGTTCTTGAAAAATCATGGCAATACTTTTACCTCTATAACTTCTTCTTTCTGTCTTGGATAGGCTAAAAATGCTTTTATCTTTAAAGTTAATGTCACCGTCAATTACCTTACCACCTGGAGGCAGCATTCCCAACAGAGATAAAACTAAAGTAGTCTTGCCTGAACCGCTCTCTCCAACAATGCCCAACACCTCTTTTTCATTTAAAGAAAAGCTAAGGTCTCTAATCACCTTAATAGGGCCTGTAATACTATCGTATTGTATGGATAGATTATTAACTCTTAATATAGGCCTGCAGCTTTCATTAAGGGCAGTCATGAATATCTCTCCCTTTGGTAATTGCTATGGGGTTCTTAAAACCCCATAGCAAGAATTCTTAATATAATGTCAACTTTACAGAATACCTAACGTAAGACTTATTCCATACGAACAGACTCATTTAACAAGTAGAAATCAGACGGATGGGTTGACATGTTTTTGACACTTGAATCAACAACTAATACGTTCATAGGGTATACAAGGAAAATAAATCCTGCATCGTCTAGAATAATCTGCTGAGCCTCTTTAGCAATTCTATATCTATCCTGCATATTATAGGCAGTTTTAAGCTCATCAATTTTGGCGTCCAGTGCTGGATTGCTGTAGCCGCCAAAGTTTGAGCTTGCCCCGGTCTTGAAAACTATTTCTAAGAAGTATTGGGGATCCCCTGTAGTTGCTGTATTCATGCTGTAAATGGAGGTATCAAAGGCTTTTTCTCCAAGATAGCTGGAAATGTTTTCAATAACCTCAATATTCACCTTCACGCCAATGTCTTTGAGCTGTGCCTGTACTACTTCAGCTATTATTGGGAGCTCAGGTCTACCCCTATAGGTTGCCAGGGTAAATTCAAGAGTTTCACTGCCCTTTTTAAATACTCCATCGGAACCTAATGTCCATCCAGCCTCTTCAAGCATATCTTTAGCTTTTTCAGGCTCATAGCCATATCCCTTTAACTGCTCACCACCAAAGGGCATCACTAATGGAAATGGTCCAACTCCGGGAACTCCCATGCCCATCATTATGCTGTCCACAATACTTTCCCTATCTACGGCCATGCTTATTGCTTTTCTTACTGCAGGATCATTAAATAGGGGATTCTTAAGGTTAAAAATAATCATATGTGTACGTGCTGTTGATCTGCTTAAAACCTCAAAATCACTGCTGTTCATAAAAATATCTAAACTGGCAGCAGGAAGGCCAAGGGCAGCATTTACTTCTCCTGCTTGGAGTGCCATAACCCTTGTGTTTGCATCTGGAATATGCTTAAAGGTCACTTTCTCTAAGTAAGGCTCTTTGCCCCAATAGTTTTCATTCTTTTCAACAACTAGCTCTGCATCTTTATCGAATTTAACCAACCTAAATGGTCCTGTTAAAACAGGCATTTCTTCAAAGTTGCCAGCATTTACATCTAGAATGGTAACAGATGGTGATGCTAGATTTGCAATAAGGGCTGGATTAGGATCATTTGTTTTAATAATTATGCCATTGTCTGCAGCTTCAATATGATCAATATCAAGCAAACCAGCAGCAGTTGCATTAATTTCAATGGCACGGTCAATAGAAGCCTTTACGGCCTCTCCAGTTAATTTTTCCCCTGTACTAAAGGTAACACCATCCTTAATTTTGATTTCCCATGTAAGCTCATCCAACTGCTTCCAAGAATCTGCTATCCATGGCACTATTTCCATTTTATCATTTGCCTTAACCAAGGTTTCTCCTAGTCCATACTTAATGGTATACCAACCATTCCATCCTTCTGCAGGATCCATTGTGCTAGGAAACCACTGTTCGCCTACAACCAATTCCTGTTTAACAGGAACCTCTGCTTCTGGCTGTGACTTTGGTTCTTCACTCTTAGAACCGCAGCCTGTCAGCAACCCAATCACAAAAAATATACACAACACTAATACAATAATTTTCTTAATGTCTTTGTACACCTAACCTTTCCTCCTTTTTTTCATAATTTATGAATTTATTATCTACCCCATGGACAAGCGGCAATGCATTTACCACAATTACCAATACCATGCCTGCTTTTAACGTAATCGAAATAATCATCACATGCCTTTGGATCAAACCTTTTTGAGAGTATGTCATCTGGGTTAAATGCTACACCTATAATTGCCTGAGGAGTGCAAGCTTTTACACAGGCCGTACAGCTGCCGCACTTGTTATTCGTTGGGGTGTCTGGTTCAAGAGGTGCGTTGGTTAATATTGTAGCTAACCTCAATCTAGGCCCGACCTGCTCATTAATTAAACAGCATGATTTGCCAATCCAACCTAAACCCGCCAGTGAAGCAGCCAGCTTATGAGAAAAGATACCCTTATATTTATTAGTTAAGAGCTGTTGAGAAGCTGGGATGGGAAACACCTTGTATCCCATCCTTTCAAGATGGTTTGCCAGCAGCAGGGAAATTTCATCCAGCTTTTGGTTTATCACACTATAGTAATAGGAATAAACCTGCTGTGGCCCCTCTTCTAAAAGGCGTATGATTTCTTTTGGAAAGAAAACCCCAATGGAAACTGCTGATGGGTACTTTGAAAATTCAAGTCCATAATTGTCTTTTATGTAAGGCTTGGCTTTTTCCAAATCAGCAACACCAAACAAGTCTGCTCCCATATAATTGGCTTTCTTCCTTAGTTGTTCCTTAAGACTATTGGTTAATATCTCCACCGTGGTCTCCCAATCTAATCTAATAAGTTATTTTCTCGCGAAAACTGCAAATAGTGGTACTTCACTATACATGGTTTTTTGTCTTTCATCATAAACAACGTCATTGATGTTTTCAGCTATATCTATCGTATTAAATCCACACTGGGCTAAGGCTTTTTTATCCCACTCAGGTCTTTTCTCATAGGTCAAAGGTAGTTTTCTAGCCAACTCCTCACATTCTTTGTGCTGATTTGAGGTCACACCATCGGAATAGCCTTTTTTTACTGCCTCTTGTCTGCAGGCCTCATACTTTTCCTGAAGCTGTGGAACCGAGAGACGTAAATACCAGTTAGCATCAAAAACTAAAACTTTTCCTCTTGGGTTAAGAAGTCTATACCATTCAGCATAAGCTTCCATTGGGTTTGGCAGAGTCCAAACTAGATTTCGAGAAATGATTAAATCAAAGCTGCCATCTGAAAGCTCAATTCTATGTGCATCTCCCTTGATTGTGGTTATTTCAAAGCCGGCAAATTGAGCATTTTTTTTAGCCTCTTTAAGCATTTCACTGCTGGTATCTAAGGCTGTGACCTCATAACCAAGTTCAGCCATAATTACTGCAAAAAAGCCAGGACCCGTTCCCACATCTAAAGCTTTAATTGGTCCATCAGTTCCTACATAATCCTTAATAACTGTCTGCCATGCATTTTTTTTAAAAGAGTTCATGTCTTCCTGTATCGCTTCGCTATATCCATTAGCTCTGCCTGTCCAGTACTTTTCAATCCTTGCTTCTAACATTACATCACCCTCTTATGTGAGATTATTTTTTTGAACTTTGGATCCAGGACATCTCGCAGGCCATCACCTACCAGATTAAAGGCCATAACAACTATTAAGATAGCAAACCCAGGAAAAAGCATTAACCAAGGTGCCCTTTGAAAAAAGAATCTACCGTCATTTAACATGGCACCCCATTCTGGATCTGGGGGCTGAGCACCTAATCCCAGGAAAGACAGTCCAGATATTTGTAATATGATAGCCCCCATGTCTAAGGTTGCCAGCACTATTAGGGGAGAAATCATATTGGGCAGTATGTGTCTAAAAATAATGTTTAAATGAGTGCTTCCGCTGACTCTTGCTGCCAGTACATACTCCTTTTCCCGTAGTGATAGAACTAGTCCCCGGGCTATCCTGGCATAACCAACCCAGTTAACAGCAGCTAAAGCTAACATTATATTGATTAAGCTTGGTCCAAGAATGCCAGCTATGCCAATGGCTAAAACAAGTCCTGGAAAGGCCAGAATAACATCTGCAAACCGCATAAAAAGGTTATCGATTTTTCCACCCATATAGCCTGCAGTTGTACCAATCGCAACCCCCAAGGTAAAAATGATGCTTATTACAACAAAGGAAACTCCAAGTGATAATCTTATTCCATATACTATCCTCGTAAATATGCATCTTCCCAGATGATCCGTACCCATTAGAAAATCCTTATCTGGTGGTTTGAGTGTTTGCTTTAAATTCTGTTTATCTGGAGAATAAGGGGTTACATAGGGTGCAAATATACCTAAAAGTACTATACTTAAAATTACTATGAGTCCGATTAGGGCCATCTTATCTTTAGCCAAGCTCCTAATTATGCCTATGTCAAGACCCCCTTCCTAAGCGTATGCGCGGGTCTAAAAACCTATAGGAAATGTCTACGAGAAGGTTTGCCAGTACAAATATTACTGCCATCCACAGAACATACCCCTGAATTACTGGGTAGTCTCGGTTGAAAATAGCCTCAACTGCATATTTACCAACCCCTGGCCAAGAAAACACAGTTTCAACAATCACCGTACCCCCGAGCAAAAAGCCCAGTGACATACCAAGTAGGGTTACAATTGATATAAGTGCATTTTTTAAGGCATGGTTTACAATAACTATCCTTTCCTTTAGTCCCCGAGCCCTTGCCGCCATTATATAATCCTGTCCCAATACCTCTAAAATACTAGCTCTTAATAGTCTAGTATAGGTTGCAGCCATTCCCATACCCAGGGTAACTGCAGGCAATACCAGGCTATCTATGCCATGTCTGCCCATTACCGGGAAAATCGTATATTTCACTGATAGATAATACATTAGTATTAAACCCAACCAAAACGCTGGCATTGATGCACCTAAAAAAGCAAATACTCTGCTTATATTATCAACCCACGTGCCCTTATAAACTGCCGCTAAAACTCCAACAGGCATTGCTATGGCAATCATTACTATTAAAGCAGCAAAGGTTAGTTCAAAGGTTGCCGGAAGCCTATATAATATTTCCTGTGTCACAGGAGTACCAGAATAAAAGGACACACCCAGGTCACCCTTAAGTACCCCACTTAACCAATTTAAGAATTGAACATATTCTGGATCATTTAATCCCATTTGTTGTCTTGTAGCTTCAAGCATCTGTTGGGTAGGTTCAAAGCCAGCCTGTCTAAGTTTTATTTCTGCTGGATCCCCCGGGGCTAGTTTACTTAAACTGTAGGTTAAAAGAGAAACACCAAAAAATACAGGTATCAAGTACAGCAGTCTTTGCAGAATATAGGCACGCACTGTATATCATCTTCCCTTCTAAAACGCTATTTCTAAAACAAAAACCCTTTTGCGGTACATGGCAAAAGGGATACGTCTTAAGGTAATCAAGACAATAAAAAACAACCCTTCCCAAGTCCACGTGGGCAAGCTATTAGTTTATAAAACAAGCAGGTTTCCTGACTTCAGGTCATTGTCAATACTGCGTCTTCCTAGGGCTAATGCCTAGTGACACAAATGCAGCTTGACTACCCTTCACAGTGGCGGGTCCGTGCTGGATTCTAACCAGCTTCCCTCTCTACTTCTCCATGAAGTATCACTTGCTTCATACAAGTATTAAATTATACTATATTTACAGCTTAACAACAAAGATTTGAACTGTCAATTAAGAAATTCCCAAACTAGTTAATTACCTTTTTATTAAGATAGAATTTGAGATTTGCTGTGACCCGACTTCATTAAATAAGAAAATTATTATACAAATATATCCCAAATAATTTTAAACTAAAGATTTTGCCCTTTATATAAGCTTAACACCTTTAAGATGAACAATATCATTCCAGTTTTTAGCTGTTACTGATTCAATGGCTAAAAAGTCCTTTCGAAGAGCTTTGATTTCACCATAAATCTCAATATGTCTTTCAGCATTTTTAATTTCCAAATCATCAAGCTTTAATTTAATATCCTTTATATCGCACTTAACTTCTTTAATATCTTCCTGTATATGTTGAATATCTCCTCGCATGACCTGCTGATTTGTTTTTAACTCTGTAATATCACCTTGCATTTGCTTGATATCTCCACGCATCTGTGTGATATCACCTTGCATTTGCTTGATATCTCCTTGCATTTGCTGTTGATTGCTTCTTAGCTCCGCAATATCACCTTGCATTTGCTTTATGTCTCCGCGCATTTCCTGCTGGCCTTGTAAAATATCTTTTAAAATTCTTTCGATATTATTCATTCTCATTGCTAACCTCCTTTTGATATTAAACCCCCTTGTTTTTATATCTTACAAATATCTAAAAGCTTATATTTTACTATATCTTACCAAGAAAAAAACATATGGTAAAGGAGAAATTTTTTAAGGTCTGACAACTTGGCTGACCGGATTATTAACTAATAAAGACCTTATTTTTCGCAAATCAATGATCCTTTGATTAGCTGAACCTCTAAAAGGAAGCCTAAGGTCTTTTTTGCTAATCTCAAATCTACCATCTATAAGGGTACTGCACTTTTTTAAAAGTTTGATTTTATTCTCATCTCCTTCAGATAAGATTTCTTCAATTATATAGCCCGAGTAAATTAATATATCCTCCACGCCCTTGCTTATTAACCTGGTGGCAAGTTTTTCTAGAACAAAAGCCTGCTCCATGGGCTCTCCTCCAGTAAAAGTTACTCTATTTATTCTCTTATCAAAAGTAAAAAGTTTTTCTACGTCTGTTATTGACATTGATTTTCCATAATGAAAGTCCTGAAGCTTAGGATTATGACATCCCTTGCAAGCAAAATTGCACCCGGATAAAAATAATACCTGCCTGATTCCAGGTCCATCCACAACACTGGTTCTAATGTAATCAGCAATTTGCAAATACATTTTAGTTTCCTTCAAAGTGGATCACCCTGTTTTTCTCTTCTTGTTTTTTTGCATTATTAAATTTATTAAGAGTAGAGAGATATCCAGTAATCCTCCTTATTCTCTTTATTGATTTGCTCTGGCAAACTGGGCAATTGTCTTCATATATAACACCTGAATGACCACATCCACTGCAGCAGTCCACTGGAAAGTTAATTGCAAAATATCCCATATCCTGGGCATGCATTTCTCTTACAATCTGCTCATAAGCTATCAAGTTGTGTTCCATACTGCTCGCCATTTCTACATAGGAAATATGTCCTGCGTTGCAAAATTTATGGTATGGGGCCTCAACCTTGATTTTATCAAATAGAAACATGTTATACTCTACTGGTACATGAAAGGAGTTTGTATACCATTCTTTGTCTGTAATACCTTTAATTACTCCAAATTTTTGAATATCCATCTTTAGAAATTTGCCGCTCAAGCCTTCTGCAGGGGTGGCAAGGAGAGTAAAGTTTAACCCATGTTTAACTGTGGCCTCGTTCACTCTCCTGCGCAAATGCCCTATTATTTCCAACCCTTTGCTTTGAGCTACTTCACATTCACCATGGTGCTTGCCTGTCATGGCTACTAGAATCTCGGCAAGGCCAATAAAGCCCATGCTCAGTGTTCCATTCCTTATGCATGTTTCTATTTTCTCACCAGGCTTAAGGGCATCGCTTCCCAGATAAAGCTCCTCACCAAATAAAAAAGGAAAATCAGTAATTTTTAGATTTTTTTGTATGTCATATCTATGAAGGAGTTGGTCAATAACCAGGTCTACTGTTTCGTCAAGCTTTCTATAAAAATTCTTCCAATTTCCAGCTGCCTCAATACCAATTCTAGGTAGATTGATAGTGGTAAATGAAAGGTTTCCCCTGCCATCTGTCACCTCCGGCCCATTTACATTGGCAATAACCCTTGTACGACATCCCATATAAGCTACTTCGTCCTGGTATTTGGCGTTGAAACTGGCATCTAGATTTATAAATGCAGGAAACAGCCTTTTTCCTGCAACATACATGGCTAGCCTGAATAAATAGTAATTCCTGTCTCCTGGGTTTAGATTAATGCCTGATTTAAGCTTAAAGCCTACATTTGGAAAGATTGGCTGCTCTCCTTTACCCAAGCCCTTTTCATATGCTAACAAGAACTGCTCGGTTATCATTCGACCTCCGTAGGTAGTATCAGTTCCCAGGGCTATGCTGCTAAAAGGTACCTGGGCACCGGCCCTGGAGTGCATTGAGTTGCAGTTGTATATAAAAGCTTCCATTGCTTGAAAGGTCTCTTCTTTGGTTTTTTCATAGGCCAGTTTATTGATTCTTTCATCAATTAAATCCTTAATTAAATCCTTGTCCATATCCTTTGCTCCAGGATATAGTTTAAAAAATTCATTTTTTAACATCTTTCTTTGTCTATTAAATTCAGCATCTACAAAGGGTGCCAAGTCTCTGTCAAAGAAAGCAAAGGATTGCCCTCCATGTTGGTCATTCTGGTTGCTCTGCAGGATTATGCAGGCCAGAGCTGCAGCACTGCGAATAGACTTTGGCTTTCTTATATAGCCATTTCCTGTATTAAAACCTCTATTTAGAAGTCTTCCCAGGGGTATTTGCAAACATGTGAGAGTCTTGCCGTACCAGGATAAATCATGAATATGGATATTGCCTTCCCTGTGGGCCTGTCCATGTTCTGGCTTTAAGACACGCTTTAAATAGAAGTCTGTTGAAGCTGCTTCAGAAATCTGCAGCACCTTTGCCGATGGTGAGTTACTGACATTGGCATTTTCTCTATGGGTTTCCTGCAATATTTCATTGACGGCATTCATCAGGTCTGACCTGGCTTCTCTAATACCACTGCGTTTGTCTCTGTAAAGAATATATGCTTTAGCAGTTTTAGCATGACCCTTTTCTATTAAAACCTTTTCCACGAGGTTTTGAACTTCTTCCACATCTAAAGGCGTATCATAAAAGCTGTAACTAATTACTCTTAAAACCTCCAGGGTAAGACTCTGAGCAGTATTATAATCCTCACCACCAACAGCCCTGGCAGCACTAAATATTGCATCCGTAATCTTCTTTGATTCAAAAGGTGCTATAGTACCATCTCTTTTAACAATTTTTTTAGGTAGTCTTAAATTATTAACTTCCATTGGATTAAATTCACCGGCTAGATTCCTCACATTAATCACTCCTTGTTTCCTTTTCTTGATAAGAAAAACCCTTCTTGTCCAGATATGCACAAAAAGGGTAAATGACACAGGTATAAAAGATACACCTTTCCCATTTCGCGTGGGCAAGAATTAATTAAACATTAGAACAAGCAGGTTTCCTGACTTGGGTTCATTGCCAAACTGCGTCTTCCCAGTATTTATACCAGTGACAATATTATAGAAGCTTGACTCTCCCTTACAGTGGCGCGACCGTGCTGGACTCTCACCAGCTTCCCTCTCTACTTCCATATGAAGTATCACTTATTCCACTATCCATATTATTTAATTATAAAACTTAAATATAGGCTACCACCACGCTATGGACAAGTCAATATATAATTAAACATATTATGCTAATCTTCTAATATTTAGAGAATCATCCTAGTTGATCCTGAAACGCCAGGATTTATTTAATTTAGGTGATACGTACGTTCAATTGCATAATATTGTACAATATCATTCAATATTTCGCACAAATTCCTTGTATCAAAAGGTCCTATCTGGTAAAATGTTATCGGAGGTGATTAATTGTGAAATCAATTAATTACAAAGAAGATATTGTGATAACAGCTACTGAGCTTAAGCAAAATTTGGGGAAGTTTCTAGATTTTGTTGAACAGCAGAATGACGTGGTAATCACAAAAAACGGCAGTAAAATTGCACGTTTAACTCCATATGTAACAGACATTGAACAATATTTTTTGGTAAGAGAAAATGCGTTGGATTATCAGTACGGTGGGAAAAAGGTTTCTTATGAAGAGTTTATGGAGATTTCCAAGAAGAGCACACTTCGAATGGAATTTGTTAACGGTGAAATTTATTTATTAGCGTCTCCCAACATTATGCATCAGGAGATTCTTGCCAGATTATACTTGATTTTTAGTGATTATTTTAAGGGCAGTAATTGCAGAGTATTTTTTGCTCCTTGCGATGTGCATTTTAAAAAGAACAATATTAAAGAACCTGATGTCATGCAACCCGATATGTTTGTAGCCTGTGATCTGGAGGGTAGTGTTACGGAAAAAGGACAGTATATGGGTACGCCTACATTGGTGGTTGAGATTATATCTGATAATACTCGAAGCAAAGATATGATAACGAAACTTGACACTTACAGACTTTCTGGAGTACGAGAATATTGGATTATTGACCCAAAGCAAAAGAGTATAATGGTTTATGTTTTTACTGACTACGAAATCGACTGGGTAAAGGCTTTTGAAAAGGGTGCTAACGCCAAGTCACAGGTTTTTAATGGATTATCGGCAAATGTTGAAGCCTTGTTTAATGAATTGCTGTCTCCATAGTTAAGGTTCTATAGCTTTCAGCTCTCTGATAAAGAAGACTTGGTTCAGGTGGGGTTTTAACCCCACCTGAACCTTAGCCGCACTTATTTCGAGCTTATAGCCTGTTAATCCCCGACCTAAGAGGGCGGGGTCTTACAGGCTGTGCGAAGATAAACTATTTCTTCATTAGGAGTACAGGTGTCATTTAAACAATTTTTCACTCGATATACACCTGCAGAAAGGGTATGTCTGGGTGTAAAGCATGATATCACGTGGTTTCAAAGTCTATCCTTTTCCAGGAGCCTTAAGTTATAAAGATATCCTTTCTTCTCCATTAATTCATTGTAGGTACCCCTTTCAACTATTTCACCCTTATTAAATGCTAATATCTCATCCATTTTTTCTAGTCCGCTCATCTTATGGGTAATGAAAAGGAGAGTTTTACTTTCAATAATTGGCCAAAGCAAGGCAAAAATTTCTGCCTCTGTGACTGCGTCCAAGCCTGTTGTAGGCTCGTCAAGAAAAACTATAGGAGCATCCTTTAGAAGCATTCTAGCAATAGCCAGTCTTTGTCTTTCACCCCCAGATAAGGCAGAGCCCTTTTCACCTATAATAAACTCCAGGGGAATATGGGCTAGGGAAACCATCTTTAAAGCATTTAGCAATTCTTCATCCCCTGCATGGGGCTTTGCAATCAGTAAGTTTTCTCTAACAGAAAGGTTAAAGAAGTGGTTGCTTTGGGCAACTACACCAAAGTATTGCCTTAATTTTTCCGGATCATATTCTTTAAGATCTTTATTTCCAAAAAGTATTGTGCCCTTTTCATATTCATAAAACCTCAAGATAATATTTAAAAGGCTGCTCTTGCCAGAGCCGCTTGGTCCAACCACAGCCATTTTCTTGCCTGGATCAAGATTAATTGTAATGTTTTTAATTGCTGGCCCATCTTGATTGGGATAGAAAAAGGTTAAATCCTCTATTTCAATGCGCATATTTCTTGGTTCAAGATCTTTAAAGTAAACCCCTACATCCTGCCTGGAAGCCTTATCTGTTATGGAAAACAGTCTATCTGCCGCTGCCCTGTTTTCATCTAAATGTCCCGGGATGGATGCCATGGGTAGAGCAGCTTCAAATACAGTCATGGCAGCCAATACAACCATGGCTAAATGCACTCCTAAAATAATCTCTTGTTGGACAAAAATAATTCCCATGACAAGTACTGCCCAGGCTGTTAGATAGGAAATGACAAGGAGCAGACTCTCATTTAGGCCAAAGGATGTGGCTGCCTTAAGCTGATTGTAAATAAGCCCATTAGAGACTTTTTTTATCTCTCCAGCCTTTTGGGTTAACCTATTATTTACCTTTAGATCGTAATATCCATATAGAAACTCTGCCGTGAGGCTTGATAGATTGGATCCGTCTTGTCTTAAGACATTTCCTAAACGCGCCCTTAATGCTGTGGTCAGTATTGGTATTATTATAGAAGCCGTGATAAAGCTAACCAAGAGGATTTGGGCAAAAACAGGAGAATAAAAACCTAGAAAGATGCCAGTAAATATAAAGACCAATATCATTATTAATGGCGGGTAGATTGTTCTTAAAAAGAAATACTGCAGGTTTTCAACATCGGCTACTACTCTGGAGAGCAGGTCACCGCTTCTGTAATTTAGAAAAACTCCAGGTACCAATGGTTCCATCCTTTCATAGAAGAATACCCTGAGCCTTCCGAGAATTGCAAAGGTCGCCTTGTGGGAAAAATACCTTTCCACGTATCTCGCACCTGCCCTGGTCA
The DNA here is from genome assembly GCF_000620305.1 of Desulfitibacter alkalitolerans DSM 16504. Classification (NCBI taxonomy): domain Bacteria; kingdom Bacillati; phylum Bacillota; class Clostridia; order Neomoorellales; family Desulfitibacteraceae; genus Desulfitibacter; species Desulfitibacter alkalitolerans. The sequence goes on from NZ_KK211103.1 coordinate 113,282, forward strand.
AGCCGAAAAACCTTACGGCTACAATTGTAAGGGTTAATGCATAGAGAGGCGGCTGAAGAGCTGCCTTGGATATGAGCAGGGCAGCTGCTGCCATGAGGCCTACAGAGCTGCCTGCAGCCAGTAGACCAAAAAATGCTGCCAAAAAGATATGCTTTTTTTCTTGAAGCAGCAGCCTGGTCAGGCTTAGTAAGTACTTCATTGTGCACCTCATAATAAATAGGGTTTTTAGCTTCCATATTTTTAAACTCATTCTAATTAGCTGGAAACTAATCTTCTGTAGTGTTCAGAGCAATCTATTAGCTCTCTATGACTACCTACTGCCTCTATAGTGCCATTTCTTAACACCACAATCCTGTCTGCATCAAAAATGGTCTGCCTTCTATGGGCAACTGTAACTAAAGTGCATTCTCCAGCCAGCTCAGATATTGCTTCTTTAACCAGCTTTTCACTTTCCAAATCAAGTCCGGCATTAGGCTCATCTAATAGCACAAGGGATACCTTCTTTAAAATAACCCGTGCTATTGCTACCCTTTGCTTTTCCCCTCCCGACAGACCTCTATACCCGTCACCAATCATTGTGTCATACCCCATGGGCAGATATTTTACATAATCATCAACCCTGGCTCTTTTTGCAGCCCTTATAATTTCTTTCCTTGAGGCTTTAGGCATTCCAAGGGCAATATTTTCAGCAATTGTTCCCGAGAAAATATGAGGCTCTTGAGACACATAAGCTATTTGGCTAAACCATTCCTCCTGGGAAATATCAAATTGGGGGGTTCCATTAATGAGCACCTTCCCCTTCTCTGGAGCTAGCAGTCCCATCAAAAGCTTTAATAAGGTTGATTTGCCTGAGCCACTCTGACCTACAATGACAATTCTTTCACCTGGATTAATCTGCAGTTCAATGCTAGACAAGACCTTTTTGTGACCGTTATATGAAAAATCAACAGTGCTTAATATAATGCCAGGTGGCAGGGGTTGAGGAAAAGGTTTAGTGCCCCATTGAGGCTTTTGAACATTCCTTTCCTCCGTGGCACATATCTCCTTCCAAGCCCCTATGCTGGTCCTCCCAAAGTGAAAGGCTGCGCCTAGATTTTTCAGAGGTAGATATAGCTCAGGGGCTAATAGGAGAACAAAAAAAGCCACCTGGAAGGTTAGTAATCCATATACGAGACGTAAGCCTACCTCAACAGCTATCATTGCTGTGCTTATAGTTGCAAGAATCTCAAGCATCAAGGCAGAGAGAAAAGCAATCTTAAGAACATCCATGGTAGCATCCCTAAAATTATCGCTCATAAGGGAGATATATCTGCCCTGCTCCTTGCTCCTGCCAAAGAGCTTTAATGTGGTTAATCCTTGAAGAACCTCCAGAAAATGCCCAGAGAATCTAAGGAGGCTTTGCAGCTGTTTTTGAGATTTAGCTTCTGCCATGTTGCCTATTAAATACATAAACACAGGAATCAATGGAGCTGTAATGAGCATTATTGCTCCTGATAAAATATTGTGAAAAAAGACAACTATTAATATAACTGGAGGAATTATTAAAGCTTGAATAACCTGGGGCAGGTAGCGACTAAAATAGGGGTCTAACTGGTCGATGCCCTCAGTTATGACACCGACCAGGCGACCTGTTTTTTCTTCTACCAGATAAGCTGGTCCTAAATCTTCAAATTTTTTAATAAGCCTATTTCTTAGAGATTTTTTTGCTTCAGCTGCTAAAACAGCCCCCGCCCTTGTATGCATGAAAGCCAGTAGACCGCGTAGTATAAAAACCAGCAAGAGTGCAAAAAGCATATACCAGAGGCCTTCAATTACCTTTGATTGTACAAAAACCATATCTACAACAGTAGACAGCAAATAAGCCTGGACTACTATGGCTACAGCAGTTAAGATACTCACTACTATAAGCAGGGCTATGATTAGAGGTTTTGAAAAGGCTTCCCTGGTGAGGCTTTTATCCAGCATATCTTAGCGCTCCTTAATATCCTTGTCGATGAGGCGCAGCCTTACCCCTGAACACATAATAAACATAACCAGTATACAGCAATACTATGGGTACACCTATTAAAGCTATAATAAGCATTATTTTTAAAGTAAGGGGCGAAGAGGAAGCGTTGTATATTGTTAAGTTGTATGCCGGGTTGGTAGCTATCACCCAATTGGGAAATATACCTGCGCATAATGTCAAGATCATTGTGGCCATGACACTTGAGCTGGCTAGAAACACCTTTCCGTAATGACCCATTTTAAGTAGTATTGGTACTAACACCATAGAGGCAAAGGTCAGTAAGGGTATCAAATATAGTACAGGATAGAGCCCGTAATTATAGAACAAATGAGGAGCTGCGATTTTACCGGCAATTCCACCTGCAATCCACAGCACCAGGAGGGACCAACAGAAAATATGTGCTAGCTTTTTTGCCCTTGCCTGGAGTTCTCCCTCAGTTTTTAGAATAGTATAAGCAGATCCTTGAAGCAAAAAGGCCACCAAACCTACTACCCCTAATAGTAAAGCATAGGGATTGAGCAGAGCAAAGAAGGATCCTGTATAATCTGTAGTTACTGGATCAATTGGAATGCCCTTAACAACATTACCTACTGCTACACCAAAAAGCAGGGCGGGTACTAGACTTCCAACGAAAAACATTTTCCCCATAAGGCTTTGCAGATTATCCCCCTCAAGCTTAAAATAATACTCTACTGCCACAGCCCTGAAAATCAAACCAAAAAGCACCAGCATCATTGCTAGATAAAAGCCGCTAAACACAGTGGCATAGACCAGGGGAAAAGCTGCAAATAAAGCTCCTCCTCCAGTAAGGAGCCAGACCTCGTTGCCGTCCCATACAGGGCCTATGGAGTTTATAAGAGTCTTTTTTTCATCATCTGTTTTTCCAAGGACATAGAACAGACTTCCTACACCCAGATCAAAACCGTCAAGAATTGCGTAACCTATGATCAACACTCCAATCAGCAAAAACCAGGCAATATTTAAATCCATTATACAGATACCTCCCTTCCAGGTACCACTGGTCTATCTATACCAGGTCCAAAGACAACATCCTCATCAAACTTCCTAACTTCTCTTACCATCAAGTATACCATCAAGGCACCTAAAAAGGCATAGACACTCAAGAATAATACCAGGGTTATCATTACTTCAGCAGCACTAATGTTTGAAACTGCATCGGCAGTAGTTAGGACACCATAGACTGCCCATGGTTGTCTGCCCACCTCTGCAACTATCCAGCCAGTGGTATTGGCTATATAAGGCAGGGGCAGCATGTAAAGGAGACCTGTTAAAAGACTCTTGTTGTCATAGATAGTTCCCCTGGCCAATTGGTATCCGCTATACGCCATTACTAAAATAATAAGCAAGCCGATGCCCACCATGATTCTAAAGGAAAAGAAATTGATCCCCACAGGGGGCCTTTCCTCTCTGGGAAATTCCTTTAGGCCTGTTACAGGCTTGCTGGCATCATTGTATACGAGAAAGCTCAGCAGCCCCGGTACTGCTATTTCAAGGTTATTTTTTTCCTCTGCTGCATTGGGTATGGCAAAAAGCACCATGGATGCCCTTTCTGTTGTATCCCAATGGGCTTCATAGGCAGCAAGCTTGGCAGGCTGTGTATTGGCTACCTGTACAGCATGACTGTGACCTGAAACCAACTGCAGCAGTGCAAAAACCAGACCGAAGACAACTCCTATCTTCAATGATTTTCTAGCTATCTCTGTATTTCTCTTGTTTAATAAGTAGTAGGAACTAACGGCTATTACAAAAAAGGCTGTAGTGATATAAGCCCCTTCCAGGGTGTGGGTTAGTCTTATGAGGGTTGAAGGATTGAATATGGCTTCAGAAAAACTGGTAAGAAAAGCCCTGTTCCCTTCAACGACAAAGCCTGCAGGAGTTTGCTGCCAGGAGTTGGCGGCAATAATCCAAAAGGCAGAGAGATTTGTTCCAACTGCCACCATAACTGCACTAAAAAACCTCATCCCCCTTGAAATTTTATCCCTGCCAAATACCAAAAGCCCAATAAAGGTGGATTCAAGAAAGAAAGCAAAAACTGCCTCAGCAGCCAGGGGCGCACCAAAAATGTCTCCCACAAACCTTGAATAATCTGCCCAGTTGGTACCAAATTGAAATTCCATGGTAATACCTGTGGCAACACCCACGGCAAAATTTATGAGGAATAACCTGGTCCAGAATCTGGCCATCCTATCATAGACTTTCTCATTAGTTCTCCAGTATTTGTATTCCATATAAGCAATTAGAACTGCTAGACCTAAAGTCAAGGGAACGAAAAAATAGTGAACAATTGCTGTTAAAGTAAACTGAAGTCTAGATAAAAGCACAACATCCATCATGAATAGTAAACCCTCCCTTTCTCCATTAATTTAAGAATGCCTAAGTATACCAGATAAGTATACTTTAGGATTAAAAAATATTTTATCACCCGCCTTTCATCAAATTTATTCATTTTCCACCAGCATTTTAAAGTTAATGCCCTGCAGCCTAGCAATTAATTCATTTCTCAATTTTGCTAGTTCCCTATGTATGACACAATATCCAGCAGCATCTTTGTTGCACTTGTCAATATCTATTAGACAGTGGTTCAAGACAATTGGACCTTCAAGGGCCTCAATTACATTATAGAGGGTTATATCCTTAGGATTGCGTCCCAGCATAAAACCTCCCCTCTTACCTCGAAAGGATTTAACTATGCCTGCCTTGACTAGACTGCGCATTATTTTAAACAAAAATCTTTCAGGCACTAGTTCTGTAGACCGGATAACAGAAGCCTCAGTAATCTGACCCTCTTCCTGTTTAGCTAGAAATAGTGTAATTCGCAATGCATAATCTGTTGCCTGGTTAAGAACCATGGGGCCTCCTTAATGTATACCATTATAGTATAGTTTAATTATAGTATACATATTTTGAGCCATCCTGGCAACAGCATAAAAGAAGAAATTAAAAACACGCTCCTATATTAGACTATCATAACTAACTTAAAGTTTAACTATGATAATCATCTATGGGAGCGTGCTTTAATTTATATTATCCCAATATTTCTGCTAAATCCTCATCTGGAGTAGATATAGGTTTAATATCAAAGTTCTTAACCAGGACATCTAAAACATTAGGTGTTATAAAGGCCGGCAAACTGGGGCCTAGACGGATATTTTTGATGTTTAGATGGAGTAAGGTGAGTAAAATAGCTACTGCCTTTTGCTCGTACCAGGATAGTACCAGGGACAAGGGCAAATCATTTACGCCACAGTCAAATACTTCAGCTAGTGCAACAGCCACCTTAATGGCAGAGTACGCATCATTACATTGTCCCATATCCAATAGACGAGGTATTCCACCTATATCTCCCAACTTCTTGTCAAAGAAACGGAATTTACCACAGGCCAAAGTCAACACAACAGTATCTGGGGGAGTTTTCTCTACAAATTCAGTATAGTAGCTGCGTCCAGGTTTTGCACCATCACAGCCGCCGACTAAAAAGATATGCTTCAGGGCACCATCCTTTACTGCTCCAATCACCTTGTCTGCAACACTTAAAACAGCATCTCTAGCAAAGCCAGTCATAACTGTTCCTTTGTTTTCATCAGCTGCAAAGCCAGGCATTGACAATGCCTTTTCTATTACTGGTGCAAAGTTCAAGTCAGTTACATGCTGTACTCCTGGAAAACCAACTACTCCAGCGGTAAATATATTATCCTGATAGCTTTCAACAGGCTTCATAAGACAGTTAGTTGTCATGAGAATTGCTCCTGGAAATTCAGCAAATTCTTTCCTTTGATTCTGCCAGGCAGTACCATAATGACCGTAGAAATGGCCATACTTCTTAAGCTCTGGATATGCGTGGGTTGGCAGCATTTCCCCATGGGTATAAATATAAATACCTTTGCCTTCTGTTTGTTTTAGAAGTTCTTCCAGGTCCTTCAAATCATGTCCTGAAACAAGAATGCACTTGCCTTGCTTATAACCCAGGGGCACTACTGTTGGTACGGGACTGCCATATTTTCCAGTATTGGCCTTGTCCAGGGTTTCCATTGCTATTAGATTTGCCTCACCGCATCTAAGTGCTAAACCTACCCAGTCATTTAAGCCAAGGTTTGGATTTGAAATGGAAGCCAGGGCTTCATGTATAAAAGCATATATTCTGTCATCTTCTTGTCCAAGTATGCAAGCATGGTTTGCATAGGCAGAAACTCCTTTACATCCAAATAGGGTTATAAGCTGGAGGGACTTAATATCCTCCTGTGCTTCAAGGTCTACTGGCAGCCCTGCTTGCTCACCTTCCTTTATTAATGAGGCCAGGTCAGCTGCCCCTCTCTTACCAGGTTCACCAAGCTCCTTGCCACCGCCAGCATCCTTTACCTTAATTGAAAGCTTTTCAGTAAAATCTCCACACCTTTGAATATACTCCTTGAAGCGTTCCTCATCATAGTTCACATTGGTCAACGTACTGAATAAAGCTTCACATGTAAAACGATTTACCTCTTGATCAACAACTCCAACCTTTCTTCCTTCATGAGCCCAAAGGGAAAGCTCCTTGATAGAATGGACTAACAAGTCTTGAAGGGCTGCAACCTGAGGGCTTTTCCCACAAACTCCTGATACAGTACAGCCTGTACCTTTTGCAGTCTGCTCACATTGATTACAAAACATGAATTCATCTCCTCTCAATTCAAATAATTTATTATATTAGATAATGTGGACCTTATTCATCCACAAAATTTACGCCTGAATTAGACAACTTGAATCAATCTAACTTCATACCCTATTAACAGGCTAGTCAGTATGTATCTTACCATTGACAATATCTTCTATGGTTTCCCTGCTTAGCTCCTCTATAAGTCTTTCCTGTGCCCTATTTAACACCTTATGAACAGGGCAACTTGAACAATTAATACAATACTCCTTATCCGTTAAACATGGATTAATAGCCAGCTTGCCTTCAATTGCCCTTAACACATCTGCAATGGTAATCTCAGAGCTGGGAATATTTAAAGAGACTCCCCCTAGGCTCCCGCGTTTTGTCTTAACCAGCCCGGCATAAGACAACAGTTGTATGGTTTTTTTAAGGAAAACCTCAGGGATATTCTGTTTCTCAGAGATAACTTTTGTTTGTAAATAATCCCCCTTGTTTACTTTACTTAATTCCATCAATGTACGAATAGCATATTCAGTCTGTCTAGTTATCTGCACAAGAAGCCCCCTAAATAACAAATACTTGTAATCTATATTGTATGGTATTTGTTATTATTCTTCAATTTAGAGTTTATTCCTTTAATTTTTAATAATCTTCAATAAAATTTCATAATTGGACGCGAGGATAAAATGCCCTTGTTTTTACCCTGGGCACTATTGTAACCTTATTCTTTTCCAAACAATAACCTATATCCTTTTCAAGACCCAGTACTGCCAAGCCATGACCGTGGGGCGTTTTTTCTAGAATACCAGTAATATCTTTTTCCAGCAGTTTATATAGTTTTATTGCACTTTTGCATCCTTCACTCAATAAAGAATCATGGTATTTCCTGGAAATAAGGAGAGATAAATAGCCTGCAAGGAGATTATCCTCTAAAGAAAAAGTCCCCCTGGTACCTGCACATGCTAGTAAAACTTCCTCTTTATTCCTTAGGCTGCCAACTACCGATACAGCGTTCCTAAAAGAAGCAATAAGAGTTTCTTGTCCATGGATGCATGAATTGATTAAAATAGTTCCATTAGTTGTAGTAAAAATAAGAATTTTATTATTTACCTTTTCTAAGGTGTATTCTCTCGGAGAGTTTCCAAAATCAAAACCAGGCAGCTTCTGCTTTTTTCTTTCACCGCCCAAGACTCCCTCTGCTCCAAGCTGCTTTTTTAGAGCCAATGCCTCTTCAGGTGTTGAAACAGCTATTACTTCCCTGCACCCATTTTCAAAGGCTGCAACCATAGTTGACGTGGCCCTTAAAACGTCAATGACTACCACTGTTTTTCCAGCTAACCGTAAAGGTACTATATCTTCCTTTTTATTTATAATATCTACTCTCATATAATTACCCCTTACTAGCTCCATAAAAAATAAACAAAACGCCTAATATAATAAAAAACATTTTAGAAGAAGGCATTTTCCCGGCCACCCCAAATAATCCCAGGGCCATAACACTCATCAAAATTAGTGGTCCTATAAAAGCTAACACCGCGTTAATCTTCAAGGCTGTTTCAACCTTGTTAAATTTTAACATTAAAATTGCGGCACTAAGCTCTATCATACATGAAAGGATTCTGATTAGTGCCATGCCTACTACTATTTTCTCCTTAATAAAAAACATTTTTTCCCTCCTGCCTGTTTAATCAGTCAGTTATATTCTAGGTATATGTTCAACTGACTTAAGTTAGAATTACCAGGTTTTTTTCGTATACTAACTTTGTCCGCTGGAAAACCTAAATTGAGATACAGTGAAAAACATGATAAAGAGTCTACAACTGGAGGAAAATAGATGAAAAAAAAGATGATTTTACCCTTTACAGTTTTATGTGCCGTGCCTTTCATAATGGTTTTAGGCAACTCCATGTTAATTCCCCTGCTGCCTGCCATGAGGGCGGAAATGAACTTGACCTTGTTTGAGGTAGGGCTTATTATTACTGCTTTTTCTGTACCAGCAGGGATTGTAATACCTATTGCAGGCTACTTTTCCGACCAGTTTGGCAGAAAAGTCATTATCGCTCCAGCCCTGATTACATATGGCGCAGGAGGCCTTATAGCCGGGACAGCTGCACTGCTTTTGGCAAACCCTTTTATCATGATAATGGTTGGCAGGGTAATACAAGGTATTGGAGCAGGGGGAACATATCAATTAGCAATGGCTTTAACAGGTGATATTTTCCAGAGCAGTGAAAGGGCAAAGGCACTAGGTATATTAGAAGCTGCAAATGGCCTGGGCAAAGTAGTTAGTCCAATTACAGGTGCAGCCCTGGGATTAGTAATCTGGTTTGCTCCCTTTTTCGCTTATGGACTCCTTGCAATACCTATAGCCCTGGCAGTATGGTTTTTAGTAAAGGAACCTGAACAAAATAAGAAACAGAAGGCAGCTAAATCCCAATACTTTCAGGAATTAAAGAACATTTTCAAGGAAAAGGGAATGTCCCTGGCAGCATGTTTTCTTGCAGGTGCAGTTGTATTGTTTATTCTCTTTGGTGTTTTAAGTTACATCTCAGATATCCTGGAGCAACAGTACCAGATTAGGGGAATAACCAGTGGGCTTCTCATTGCCATCCCAGTTGCTTCCATGGCAATTACGGCATATTTATCTGGACTTATCCTGCAAAAAAAGATAGGCAATGTCCTAAAGTATATAACCCTTGGTGGCTTAGCAATACTTGGAGTTTCCATGGCAGCAATAGCCTTTGTGGCAAATATCTATATTTTATTTATTGCCCTGGTAATAATGGGGATAGGTACAGGATCAGTTCTTCCAGCCATCAACACCCTGATAACCAGTGCTGCAGAAACCTCAGAAAGGGGAATAATTACCTGTATATATGGTTCTACTAGATTTTTTGGTGTAGCCATGGGACCTCCTGCCTTTGGTCTTGTAACAGAGATAGGCAAGCTGCCCCTATTCCTGGGTGCAAGCGGTCTGGTGCTGATCTCCATTGTAATTGGATTTATTTTAATAAATTCAAAAGCCTTGCTGCCTCCTGAACTCTTGCAGGGAAGTTAATAATTGTCATAATATCTTTTAGGAAAAATAAAAATACTAATAATACCGGTAGATTGATAGTAAGATTTTATCTTTCTACCGATAAATATAGAAGCCGCTTGTAAAGCGGCTTCTATTGCATATTAAATCAATTCCAGTCCTAATGCCCCAGGTAAGCCTTGACTATACTCTCGTCTTTGCTCAGCACAGAGGCGTCACCATCCATTACAATTTTTCCAGTTTCCAGGACATATCCCCTATGGGCCAGTTTCAACGCTACCTTGGCATTTTGTTCTACAAGGAGTATGGTAGTTCCCTCTTCATTTATTGTCTTAATTATATTCATAATACCCTGAACTATAATTGGTGCAAGTCCCATTGAAGGCTCATCAAGAAGCAATACCTTAGGATTGACCATAAGTGCCCTGCCTATGGCCAGCATTTGCTGCTCTCCTCCAGATAAAAGGCCTCCCATCTGCTTCTGCCTATCTTTTAAAACTGGAAATAATTCAAAGGCATGCTCAATTCTCTTTTTTCTCTCTTTATCATCTCTCAGTGTAAAGGAGCCTAATTCTAAATTTTCAAGAACAGTTAATTCTTTAAAAATTCTACGTCCCTCGGGAACATGAATTACACCCATTTCCACAATTTTATGGGGCTCCACCTTGGTTATGTCTAACCCCATGAACTTAACTGCACCGGAACAAGCCGACACCAGACTAGATATGGTCTTGAGAGTAGTACTTTTCCCAGCACCATTTGCTCCGAGGAGGGTGACAATCTCACCTTTACGTACCTCCAGGTTTATTCCCTTAAGGGCATATATCTGCCCATATCTAGTTTCAAGGTTTTCTAGAGAAAGAATTACATCACTCATACTGCGTCTTCCTCCTCTTTCCCCAGGTAGGCCTCAATTACCCTGGGATTATTTTGTACTTCCTCTGCTGTACCTTCTGCTATTTTTACTCCGTAGTCAAGAACAAATATTTTCTCTGATATTTTCATTACAAGACCCATGTCATGCTCTATCAAAAATACCGTTATCTTTCTTTCATCCCGAATTCTTATAATTAACTCTATTAACTGTTCCTTTTCATCATTGTTTAATCCTGCTGCAGGCTCATCAAGAAGTAAAAGCTTTGGTTGAGTAGCCAAGGCTCTAGCCCACTCAATTCTCCTCTGGTCACCATAAGGCAAATTTTTTGCGATCCTGTCCTTTTTGTTAATAATTCCAACAAAATCAAGGCACTCTTCTGCGACCTCCCTAATCTTCTTTTCCTCGTGTTTTTGCTGGGGTGTTCTAAAGATTGCTCCAAATGCCCCTGCACTTCCCCGGCAGTGCATTCCCGACATAACATTTTCCAAAACAGTTAAATTTTTAAATAATCGTAAATTTTGGAAGGTTCGTGCCATACCCATGTGGGTGATTTTATGGGGTTTTTTGTACATGATACTTTGCCCTTCAAAAAGAATATCCCCAGAATTAGGCTTATAAAAACCTGTTAAACAGTTAAACGCAGAGGTTTTTCCTGCTCCATTTGGACCTATCAAGCTCTTAATGGAGCCAGGTTCTATTACAAATGATAACTTGTTTATTGCAGTTAAGCCACCGAAACTCAGCGTAATATCTTTTACTTCTAATAATGCCATAGCTCATCACGCCCTTTCAAGTTCGTCGATCCGGCCAGATTCCCTGGGGACGGTATATCATAATCAACAGCAAGATAATAGCAAAAATCAGCATTCTGTATTGTCCAATTCCCCTGAACACCTCTGGGAAAATGGTCACAATTAAGGCGCCAAGAACAACACCTGGGATTTTACCCATACCACCAAGGATTACTGCCAAAAGAATCATTACTGAATGAATAAACATAAAGGATTCTGGTGAAATTGCAGTCATTTTCACGGCCATAAAGGAGCCTGCAATGGCACCAAAAACTGAGCCAATAATAAAGGCATAAAGTCTAGCTGCTACCACATTTATACCCATGGCCTCAGCAGCATCCTCATCCTCCCGAATGTACTGCCATGCCCTTCCAAGACGTGAATAATATAATCTATATGAAACAATTATTGCTATTACAGCTAATATAAAGAACATGTAATAAAAGTGACTAATCTGATTAAGGGTAATGCCGAATAAGACCGGTCTTTCTATACCAATTAGTCCACTAGCACCACCTGTAATTTCAAGGTTCCTGGCAGCCAGCCTTGTTATTTCTCCAAAACCCAGGGTGACTATTGCCAAATAGTCACTTCTAAGTCTAAGTGTTGGACCACCAATCATCAATCCTGCGATTATGGCAGCCAGAGCACTAAAGGGCAGGGTCAACCAAAAGCTCATACCAAACTGGGCACTTAAGATGCCAGTTGTATAGGCGCCTACTGCAAAAAAAGCAGCATAGCCCAAGCTAAGAAGCCCTGCAAATCCAACAATGATATTTAGTCCCAAACAAACTACTATATAAAACCAGGCATTGGTCATTACCTCCTGGGTATATCTGCTGGTGGTTTGAGGCAGATATAGAGCCACTAAAACTACCAAAATTATGAAACCATAACGTACAACAGGTTTATCAAAAAGCCCATAGAGGTTGTCTATTAATTTATTAAAGGGATTATTATTCTTGAGGCCTTGTTGCTGTGCTTTTTGCAAAGCAGATTCTTTTCCCGCCATTGTATCTACATCCTTTCACTTTCTTTTTTGCCTAATAAACCTGTAGGCTTGAATATGAGAATCAAGATGAGGATGCCGAAGGAGAATACATCCTTCCATTCAGAACCAATAAAAGGAATCTGAGTTCCAAAGGCCTCTAATAATCCTAATAGTATTCCGCCAAGCATTGCACCTGGAATAATACCAATACCACCAATAACTGCCGCGGTAAAAGCTTTAATGCCTATAATAAAACCCATAAAAAAATGAATGCTTCCATAATATACCCCCGCCATTATTCCCGCCGCTGCTGCCAGGGACGAACCTACAAAAAATGTAAGGGCAATCATTTTATGAACATTTATACCCATGAGGCGACAGCAGTCATGATCAAGGGCAATGGCCCTCATTGCTTTTCCGTACATTGTCCTTGTAATGAACATATGAAGTATAAACATAAGGACAAAAGCCGAAATTATTAAAATCAGCTGGGTCTGAGTAATATAAACACTACCTAGAGAAAAGCCTTCATATCCAAGACCAGTTCTAAATGGTCTATATTGACCCCCTGTAATAATCATGGTTGAGTTGTATAAAATCATAGATACAGCCAAGGCAGTAATCAAAATTGAAAGCCTTGGTGCAGCAAGCATGGGTCTATAAGCAACCCTTTGTATTAAAACACCTAATAATCCCACAATTATCATGGTAATAATCATTGCAATCATAATACCGAGCCACTGATTTCCTATTACAGTAGCTCCTAAAACACCTAAAATGGATAAGCCAACAAACGCACCAACCATATAGATGTCTGCATGGGCGAAGTTTAGTAGTTTTATAATTCCATAAACCATTGAATATCCAAGGGCTACAAGTCCATAAAAGGAACCCAAAAGTAGTCCATTAAAAAGCTGTTGAAGAAATATTTCCTGAAAAGACATACCCTCACCCTTTCTCATATTAAAGTAGAAGGTGCAGGTCAAGTATTGATTACTTGACCTGCACTAAGCCATATATTTATTATTCTGCTAGAACCCACTTGCCACCTTCAGCTTTTAAGATAACAAAGTTACTTTCAACCAATGTCTTTTCAGGTGTAAAGCTAACTGGACCTGCTAAAGTTGGGAAATTGTCAGTAGCATCAAGTGCTTGACGAATTGCATCTGTATCAAAGCTTCCAGCCTGCTCAATGGCATGAGCCAGTAAACGCATTCCATCATAGGATAATCCAGCATAGGGACCAGGCTGTTGATTAAACCTGCTTACATAGGTATTAATAAACTCTTGTGCCTGGGGCAAAAAGTCAACTACTGGAGGTGCAGTGCAATATACACCTTCTGATGCTGACCCTGCAAGCTCTAAAAGCTGTACTGAACTGGAGCCGTCACTAACAATAATTTCACCCTGATATCCACCCTGACGCAGCTGTCTAATTAGTGGAGCACCTTCAGCATGATATGCAGTCCAATAAACACCATCTGGATTTGCAGATCTGATTTTTGTTACAAGGGCTGAGAAATCCTGCTCTCCCCTATTGACAACATCATAAGTAACAACTTGCTTGCCCTTTGCTTCCCATGCTTTTTTGGTCAAGTCTGCTAGATCAGCTGAGAAACCATCTCCCATATGAATTAATGAGATTGTTTCTACTCCCAGGTGCTCAAACCACTCTACCGCCTTGGCAGCCTGGTGGAAACCAGTGCCGTTGATCTGGAAGGACCAGCCTGGATTTTCCTCAGCAATTCTAGTTGAGTTAGCTGCAGGGATAACCATTGGTATTTTAGCATCCCCATAAATCTTTAGTGTAGGAAGGGTTGCCCCTGAGCAATATCCACCTACTACAGCCACAACCTCTTCAGAAACAAGCTTACTTGCCGCTGCAGCAGCCATCTGTGGATCACAACCGTCATCGCCTACTGTCAGCTTAATCTCTTTACCGAGAATTCCCCCTGCTGCATTAATTTCATCTGCAGCAATTTGAATAGCATTTACCATGTCCTGTCCATAAGTAGCCTCACCGCCTGTTGTTGGCACCATAATGCCTATCAGAACCTCTCCATCAAATTTCACTTCTTCACCTGGAGCTGGATCAGCAGGCTTTGGCTGCTCAGCCTTCTGTCCACATCCTACAATGGCTAAAGCTAATACTGCAACAACTAGTAATAAAACCCATTGTTTTTTAATCTTCACAAACACAACCTCCTCTTTAGTGTTTTTTCTATCCTCAACTCCCTGTAATCCTAAACCCTTCAGGCAAAGGATCCTGGGGGTCAAGCACCAACTGGTTAAACCCCATAATTTGGGCTGTCCCACATACTTCAGGTATTACTGCATCTAGACCTGCTACCGCTGTAAAATCTACTATAAGCCCTTCAAATTCAGTATCAATTATGCTCTTATTTTTTAAAGTAAATCCCTTCTGCAGCAAACCCTTTTTATGTAAAAGAGCTACCCTTGCAGATGTACCTGTACCTGTGGGTGACCTGTCAATCTGTGCATCAGCAAAAATTGTTACATTTTTGGATACAAGATTACCTGAAGTGTCACTGGCAACTTCCTCAGTAATAATAGTACCATATATGCCATGGAGCTCGGGCTCTAAAGGATGAACAATTTCCATCTGCTCCATTATCTTATATTTAATTTCCATGCCCAACTTAACAAGTATATCGGACTGCTGGGGTATTACTTTAACCCCGAGCTGGCCAGCATCAACAAAAACATAGAAAGCTCCACCAAAGACTATATCTACAATTACCTCTCCTATACCTTCCACCGGCACTCTAATATTCTCTGCATATACAAAGGAAGGGACATTATGAAAACTAACCTTTTCAACCTTTTTGGCTTTTAGATGGGCAAAAGAAGTAATCCTTCCTGCGGGAGCATCAATTTTTATTGTCAGCTTTTCTTCATCTCCTGCTTCTACCATTCCCGTTTCCACAGCAACCTTGGTTACCGCAATAATTCCATGGCCGCACATGGTGCTATAGCCTTCATTATGCATGAACAAAACGCCAAAATCTCCATCCTCTGTTGTGGGCGGCGTGATTAAACAGCCGTACATACCACTATGACCCCTGGGTTCAAGCATAATAAGTTTACGCAGGTGATCATAGCGTTCACTTATAAAGCGCCTTTTTTCTAAAATGGTTTTGCCCTGTATTGGCGGATAACCTGAAGTAATTATTCTTAATGGTTCACCCGCGGTATGAGCATCAATTGTGCTGATAATCCGGGAAAACTCCATTATGTCTATCCCCCTCGTTACTGTCAGTTATTTGTACAGCCACATTCCATTATACAACTTATCAATACTATTTCAAAGAACCAATTCTTGTCCTATTCCCTTCTCTAAAGCCTTTGCATATATTACTCCGGCAGCGGCCAGGTCAAAAAGTGCCATACCCACAGATTTAAAAAAGGTGGTTTTGTTTTTCACAGCATCCCCTGCTCCACCAGCCTTTATTAAACTTCCCAGGGTATGCACCTGATTCGGGGCTACCCATTTCTGTACCAGAGGATACAGGACATCCCCCGATTCTTTTGCGGCATGCTCAGTATCTACATACACACTATCAATCAACTCATACAAGGCTTTAGGAAACTCTCTATTCTCTGGCTTAAATGAACCAATCCCAACAAAATGCCTGCCCTCTAGAAGTGTCTTGTCATCAGGCAATACTGGATTTGCAGCAGTTGTAGAAGTAACTACCACCTGGGACTGTGCCAGCAATTCTTCCACGTTGTTTGCAATACTGACCATAACATCAGGAAGTTTTTCCCTGATTTTCCGGGCCAGAACTTGACTGGCTTCCTGATAAATATCGTAAATAGCAATAGATTGTAATTTCCTAATAACTGCTGTTGACATCACCTGATAAAATGCCTGCACCCCGGCACCAATAATACCTAACTGGGAGACATTTTCTGGGGCTAAATGCTTGACGCTAACTGCTCCTACAGCCCCTGTTCTTAGTGCAGTCAAAACCTGACCATTTATCAAGGCCAATGGGCTGCCAGTATCTAAATCATTTAGTATGACAACCCCATTAATAACTGGAAACCCTGTACCCCTGTTGCCGGGATATACTGTAACAAGTTTTGTCCCAAAATATTCCCTGCCAAAGCAGGGCATTAGCAAAAGGGTATTTGGGCCATGGTCAATATGCATCCTGTTTGGCATATGGAAATCCTTCTGCTCATAAACTATAAAACTCTCCTCAATTGCATTTACAATATCAGAGTATGATACACACTTGAGAATGTCCCTTTCAGATAATACAAGCATTTTTAGTACCCCTCTTAAAAGATATTAAGAATATTCACATTATATGAATTTCTGTTCTAGCTTTAATACTGCTGTAGACAGTTCTAGACATTTATCCATTTAAATCTGTAAATACTGCATACTGTGATACTAATATTCTATGGAAAAAGATTTTTTCCTCTTTTGTCCCTGAATTTTTATATAACTATCATAAAAAATTATACCAGCTAGTACAGCTATAGAAAAGTCCCTGGCAACATGGTAGATGCCAACCACTTCTTCACCTCTGAAACCAAAGCATCCACATCCAAACGGCAGAAACTGGCCATAATTTATTACCATTAACACAAAAAAGAAAATTGACATTGCAAAAAGCAAGCCGCTGCTGTACAAAACATTCCAGTTAAAGAACAAAGAAAGTGCTGCAAGTATCTGGACCCATGGAACTACAATGGCTATTATCAAGGCTAAAAGGTCAGGCATGGAAAAGTAGTTTTGAATAACTGCTTTAAAAAGCATGGGTTCAAATATTTTACTGGCCCCAGCATATAGAAAAATAAATCCTAAAATATACTTCAAAATTTTAACAATTAAATTAAAATCACCTAACCTTGAAAAACTCAGCATATGTTTCAGTCCTTTCAGGTGAGCCGGCAATTCCCCCGGTCATTATCCCATTTTCAAAACGCAGTATGACAGGCACACCTGGGAGATTATACTGCTGCTTATAACCGCTGAACAATTCTGGATACTCCGTAATATTAATCTTTACAAGTTTAATCTGTTTTCCTTGTATTGCCTGGATAATTTTAGGCTCGGCAGATTTACACTCTGTACAGGCAGGTGAAAAAAAATATACATAAAAAGCCTTCTCCTGCACAAGCATCTGCTCAAACTCCACATCAGTAATTTCACTATCCTTAAGATCCCTTACCTGCTGGACCTGCATGTAATATATAGTTGAAGACATGATAATTCCAATCACAAAGATACCTATAAGTATTTTTTTCACATTATCATCTCCATTTATATGTTCTAGGATAATTCAAGATGCCCCTGACTGATTTTCACATATTTAGCCTGGGATAGCAATTGAAAATCCTCTTCAGATATACTTAATAAGGGCAGCTTCCATTCAAAGACTACCTGGGCTACTATAGAACCTACAGCTAATATTTTCTCACTGTCAATATTAATAATAGCCTTTGGAGCCAATCCCCGTCTAAGTGCCTCCAGAATAACTCCTGCCGTGCTGCTGGATCCCTTACCCCTTGGATATGCAAAGATCTTGTCCTTTAAGCATTGACCAAAGACATCACTTTTAGGATCTACAACAGTGCCTGTCTTAAAATCAAATCCACCAAAAAAGCTAAAACTCTGCTTTGAATAGATTAATTCTCCCTGGCATTGGCCGTCTACTATGGTAGTTGCGGCTATTATTTTTACCATTGTTAACCACCACCAGTACTATTTAACAAGTAAAGCGCCCTAAATTACATGCCTGTCTTAACATGTTAATCTAGAGCGCCATTGCTCATTGTTGTTTTTATATTATCACTAAAACACGCTTTTGAAAAGATTTTTATTCTGCTACCATATCTATGCATCTCTCCAGATTGGCAAATACAGCATTTAAACCTGTACGCCCGGGGATATAATGTGCATATTTTGCTGAGTTGGTTGCTGCATTTTGAAATTCCCAGCTTCCAAGGGAGGTGTTGATAAAACAGGTGTCTCTAAAGAATATTACCCCCTTTTCCTTTAGCTCATCAACCGTTCCCTTAAGGCTCAGCCATGAATAAACTGACCTGCTGGTATAAACCCACAGCTGTTTATTTTTTTTCACCCTTTTGTTGACCATTAGTTTTGCCAGCTCCAGTATTTCTGCTGCCGAAGCATGGGGGCAGCCAATAACTGCTGCATCCACATGGCAGGTACAAGTATTAGACAAGTTTCCTTCTGCTTCTAGAAGCATTTTTTGCGAGAGCTCATAAACTTCCAGGGGTTTTCTGCCCTGAAATGCAGCCTTTTCATCTAAAGCCTCTGGGGTTATTCCAGTCATATGAAACAGGGCAACTGCACCAGATGAGGCAATAGCCGCACAAAAAGCTTTTAAATGATCTCCTGAAACCCATGACGGAATTCCCTTTAGTACAGGTATCTTATCCTTTGCTATTTCCCCAGCCAAATAGCCCAGTACTGCAAAATTTTCTGTAGTGGGTTTTAAATCCAAATATGAGCAGTCAATGAGTATCTGACCTGCCCTGTTTTCCCTTTTATGGAGACCAAACTCAGGTACCCTTCCAACTACAGCACAGCAAATATCTGTATAATCCCCATACCTTTCAGTTCTTGCTCCTATAACAGAGTTTGCATAGACAATGGCATTGGATTCGGCCCAGGCTATCTGCTCACCAAACCTGGGAATCAATCCAAAATGGTAGGGGGCACATGTCCACGTTGGAACTGCTCCCATATTTAAATAGTGTTTTTCCAGCTGGCTGCTCTTTTCTGCAAAGGCAGGGTCAACCCCGTGTTCCCGCCAGTTATCAACATCACAGGAGGTGGCATTTAAGCTGGTGGGAATTGTCACCTTGGCTCCCAGCTGGTCCAGCTTCTCTGCAAATAAGAGGCCGGCTTCACCAACTGCAGCATATAAACATCCATCAATGTGAGCTTGTGAAACTGGAATTAAGCCATCTGCTCCATATAACTCTCCCAGCTTTACAATGATTTCCATGGCAAGTTGGGTTCCCCTGCCCTGCCTGCCCATGAGCATGTCTTCTTCAATCCTGGTCAAATGCATAATACCACATCCTGGCTGTCTGATTTAAGCATTACCCCAATAGGAAACAAAACTCTTAATTGTTTAACCTATTTTTTGAATACAAGCTGCACAAGTACTCTTACAGCCTCACCAATTACCCTTATATATGTGATAATATCCTGGGTATTTTCTTTAACAGCACTGGCAGTTTCCATGAGGTTTAGGTTTACCACATCCAACGACTTGTCTACTTTTTCAGTGGTGTTTTTTAATGTCTCGGAAATTGAATGAATATTACTAATTGAAGCGGGAATGGTTTCATCAAAAATATGCTTGTTCTTCTTTAGAGAAGTGGTAATTACGTTAATATTTTCCGAGGTTGCTGCAAAGTTGTCAATAGTTTTTTGAATCTTTTCATCATTCTTAACTATTCTATTATTAACTTCATTAAGCATTTTATTAAATTTAATTAAAGTAATAATCAAAAAAATGCTGGCAGCTGCTACTATACTAAAAACCAAAAATATCCCCAAATCTTGTAATGAAATGTACATGATTATTCGGCCTGCACAGTTTTTGCAGTCTTGCCGGTTTTTTCCTCAATGACACTTTTTGCGTCTTCTATTATGTCCTCAACAGCCTCCCCAGCAGCTTCCTTTTTGCCTTTTATTTGCTCAAGCTTTTCACTAATTACTTCCTTGCTTTCTTCTATTAATTCTTTGCCTTCCTCTATTACTTCCTTTGCTTTATTTTTTATGTCCTCTCTAGTTTCCTTACCAGACTTTGGAGCTAACAGTACCCCTGCAGCAGCCCCAATGGCAGTACCTATTGCTAATCCTGCACCTACTTTTTTTGCTGTATCCTTTCTTTCTTCCTTTTTCTTTTCAGCTTTTAACTTCTCTAAATAATCCTTCAGCATTATACATACCCCCTTAGATTTGTTAACCCTTATATTATTAAAAGTTTAACAAAGATGGGGTGGTTTGTCATTGGTATTATGCAATAGTTCAAGATTTATTCACAATTTCTTCACATTCGCGTCCTGTTTATTATCCCACGCTTTACTGGGGGAAGCATGTAAATACTAACTATAATTAAAACCACACTTAACACTGCATAAGAGATGGTATAAATTTTCCATGGATTATAAGGAAATTCTCCCCCAAACCCCATTTCAAAAATGCTCACCATTACTATTACAGGGTTCAAGCTCCTTAAGATCCATACACTTCCAGGTGTTTCATACATAATATATGGATGTACCTGGGTATCAGGATAGCTGCCGGGTTTTTCTGCAGCCGCAGTTGTGGTTTCTGTGGTCATCCTTTGGATTTCCATATGATAATTGTTTCTGGCATACTGGTCTATAAGTTCTGCACCAAGGAAGGTAAATACCACCAGGGCAAATATTAATGCATAAGATATTACTGTGCTGATGGCAGTTTTACGTATCCAGGTGGATAAAAAAACCCCCACACTTCCAAAGAAAACCATATTTAAGAGATACAGTCCAAATACCCCTGCCAATTGTTTTGGTGCGATTCCCCCATATAATGTAACCACTGCATATACAGGTAATGTTGTTATCACCAGCAATAAAGTAAAGGATAGGGAAGATATAAGTTTGCTTAGGATAATTGAGGCTGGTGACAGACGGGTAGTTAACAGGATATTCAGGGTCTGCCTTTCCCTTTCACTGCTGATTACACCTGCAGACATGCCCGGCGTAACAAATGCTATCATAAATAACTGGAGCATGGAAAGCATGATGAAAAGCTCTCTGCTTCTATCTGGCTGAAAGGTTCCAACACCATGCCTGGTACTAAGATAGACAAAGGCAAGGGTAATGGCAACAACCGCTCCCAGGTAGAGGACAACCACCAAGGGTCCTCTAAAGGTACGAAAACGCTGCTTCAGCTCTTTAGTCAATACTGGACTTAAAAGACCCTCTTTTTTCATTGTGCCACCTCCTGGGTAATTTTCATGAACACATTTTCCAAATCTTCTTGTTCCGGATAAAAACCAGTTACAGGAAAACCATTTGTTACTAATTCCTTCAAGAGCCTATAGCTTTCTTGCTGTCCCCCAGTAATATATACTCGCAACCCATGGTCATCTCTTATTACATCATTAACAAGCTGATGTCTCTTGAGATAGTCAAATGTCTCCTGATGCTGCCCCAGGAGATTGATTCTAATTGTGCCCATGCCCTTTGCCTGAGAAAGTATATCCTTTACCTGTCCACTTGTAACCATTCGTCCATTTTCAATTATGCCTATAGTATCACACATGTCTGTTAGCTCATGGAGGATATGGGAACTTATTAAAATGGTCTTGCCCAGCTTTCCCAGCTCCTTTAGTATTTCCCTCATTTCTACCCTCGCCCTTGGATCAAGGCCGGAAGCCGGTTCATCTAGAATTAGAACCTGTGGGCTGTGCACCAGGCAGCGGGCTAGACCAAGCCTTTGCTTCATACCCCGTGAAAGGGTATCCACATAAACCCCTTCCTTTCCACTGAGGTTAACCAATTCAAGAAGGTCTATTATCAGTCCAGGCCTTTTGGAAGCTGGCACAAAATAGGCCTGTGCATAGAAATCCAAATACTCGTCAACCTTAAGATTATCATAGACACCAAAGAAATCCGGCATGTAGCCAATTATTTGCCTTACCTCTTCTGGCTGTTCGGTAACCTCGAAACCACCAACATAGGCCTTTCCCCTGGTTGGTGAAAGCAGGGTTGCCAAAATTGACATTGCAGTAGTTTTGCCTGCACCATTAGGGCCAATAAAACCAAATACTGACCCTTTATCTATGGTAAGATTCAAATCAACCAGGGCTTCAACCTCTTTATAATTCTTTGAAAGTCCAACAGTCTTAATCATATATCATACCTCCCCAGGACCTGAATGGCAGGCTCGGGAATAATTTCCCTGAATCCGCCTTCAACCACAATACCAAGTCTTAGTACCCCTTTTTCTGAAAGGTAAGAATGGGCATCCTCTTGAGTAATTATTGCTAGCTCTCCAGAACTTATTGAATCCCACTGATCTGTCTGCCAGTTGTATAGGCTATACTTCAAAGCAGGCGAAGGGACTATTGAGAAATTATGATAGATTTTTTCAATGTCAATATGCCCAATTTCAAAATCTACTGTAGTGGTGCCTTGAACAATAATTTCTCTTTCCCCCGGCTTATAATTGTACTCAACATTACTTTTATATACTGGTTTAAAGTGTCCCCAGGGAAAAAAGACCCTGTTTTCGTCTTGTAAATCAACTGTTACAACTTGATTAACAAGGTGCTTGGACCTATTTGTTGTATTGAGTCCGGTAATTTCAAATATTGTTAAATCATTCTCTGCCCAGCCGCTAATTGTAATATTCCAGAAGCCTGTATATGGAATATCTAGTGGGTTAGCAGACTTCCTAGCCACATCCTGATTCATTGGTGAGCGATTTTTTTTCTCATATTCCACCTGCATTAGTCTCTGCTGGGCTTGATTTAACATTCCCCGATGTGGACCAACACTACTTTCCCATTCTAAAAAGACCTCACCTGGTTTCCATTCAAGGTTTTCAGCAATGGTCACTTCACTTCCTGCAGGCCAATTTCCTATGGTTATACTCCTTGCTCCTGCTAATAACAGCGCGTCCTGTAAGTCCAATCCAGTATTATTTGTTAGGGTTCCCTTGAGTGCATTTCCATCTAATACCAGGTTCCCCTCAATGGCACCTAAGCCCTTGTGCTCACTGGTAAAGTATATATTTCGAATAGTCCAATACTCCACCCTGTTAAAGTTAACTATCTGTTCACCTGTTTCTTTTACATTAATTGTTGTATCCCTCACGCCCCTCATAACTGGAGCTGCATTGGTATTCCTGGATATTTCAAAGCTGTAGCTTCCTCCCCTGGGAACAATGGCTGCAGCGGCACCTTCTATAAATGCTGTTTGGGAATCTAGAATGTTTATATTAGATGCTATCTGGACAATTCCCTCTCCAGGTATTCTATTTTTGCCTGCTCCCATAATACCCAGGGTTAATACTATAGCTGCAGCTGGTATAACTATCCATGCAAGGTCTCTTCTGTCAAATCTTCTCAAAACAAGATACAGCACAGGTCCAATTAGCAGTACATATGCGGCCAGGATGCCGGCATAAACCACTAAATTTGGGGAAGCTATATCCTCAAAATAATTGGCTGCGTCCACATAGCTCCAGTAATTTCCCCAGGAGCTCATGTGGCTGATATGGGATCTCTTTACAAGCAATTCACTTTCCATCAATCCCCACCAGAGCTCTAGCTCTTCATCCCTGCCTAACCCTGAGCCTGTCATAAGATCAAAAGTGCTGGTAATGATTGCTCCCTCTCCAAGGGGCTGTCTATATAATAATGGGGTTTGGTTTTTCTCAAATAAGATTTGACCAGTGGCATCCCCCTGGGAAACAATCAGGATTCCTCCCCCGGCAGCCCAGCTCTTAAGCACT
This sequence comes from Desulfitibacter alkalitolerans DSM 16504, assembly GCF_000620305.1. Taxonomy (NCBI): domain Bacteria; kingdom Bacillati; phylum Bacillota; class Clostridia; order Neomoorellales; family Desulfitibacteraceae; genus Desulfitibacter; species Desulfitibacter alkalitolerans. Next base: position 137,167 of record NZ_KK211103.1, read on the forward strand.
TCTTTGTGAGCAGTTGGGATTCCATCCAATGGACCGTCTAGTACAATTAAATCTATTGGTTTTAACGGCAGCAATTTTTCCGGCAAATCACCTGCCTCTATGGTTTTTGCAGTTACGATTCTTGGGTAATCTCCACGGCCAAGGGAATCCACAACAGGTTTATATATGTCCCCCCTTTCAGAAATGCCCATGACCAAAAGACCGTCTTGTATTTGCAGTCCTTCTAAAGGTGACCATGCCATGATTCTATTGTTGGCAATGAGATTAATCTGACTGTTATTTGCTACAACTTCACCAGGGAGTAAAAAGGTAACCTTTTTTGTTTCACCGGCAGGAACTTTAATGTCCATAAAGTAGTTAATATTATCCCGGTTACTCATGTGCTCCTTGGGTATTAATACGAGTCTGCCAGTGAGATCCGGTCCTTTATTCTCAACTATAACCTGGACCATAACCAGGCTGTTTATCTTGTAGACACCATTAAAGCCCGGCTTTGCTCTCATGGTTACATTGTTGTCTGCCACGGCAGCAGTGCCATATAAACTAATAAATAAAACAAGCAAAACAAATACAATAGTTTGCTTTCCCCTATTCATTACTCTATCCCCCCTGCTCTAACCCATACTAAAGCATTGTGATTGCTCTGGTTTCTTTCTACTATCAAGAAGGTACCATCTGGCGACCATTGTGGGTTATTGTCCTTGGTTGTGCTTCTCAATTCCCATATGACAGTATCCTTAAGCCCCATTGCTTCCCATTCTCTTAGCAGTTTGCTTTCATCCTCCGGACCAGGTCCAGGCAGCTGGGTAAGGTTTATCTTAAACCTACCTTCCAGATCTGCCACCCATATTTCCTGAACCCTCTGTTCTGATATGAGTAACGGGTTTCCCTCCGAGTCATAACTAAGGATTTTTTCCCAGCGTCTATCATTTACAAAAGCTAATTGATTTTTACTTGACCACCTGGGCTGACCCCCTAATCCCCACAAGGTTTCACTTTCTCCTTCTATTTCAACTACCCATATTTCTGCTTCATTATTATCATTATACCTCTGGACTGCCAGCTGCTTTCCATCTGGAGACCAGGCTGCATGTGAGCCCTGGGTAACAAACTCTGGGCCTTTATCCCCTTCAGTAATGTTCAATCTATATATTCCGTACTTGAAGTCTTCTCCATTCTTTTTGCCAACAGTAAAAACTAACTGTCCTCCATCTGGAGACCAAACTGGCTGGCCAAGGGTTCCGCCTGCTTGCGAGCGTAAAAGTAACTCCTTGTTAAAATTTTCTAAATGCACTAGGAATAAACTGGTTTTACCGCTAGACTCTGCAATCAATAAAAGCTGTTTTTCATCTGGTGACAAGGCAGCCTCCCTAAAAACCATTCCTATTTCTGGTGCCAGAACCTCCTTTCTGTCCTGACCATTATACTTCATCTCCCATACGCTTCCTCTAAATATAAAATAAAGCTTGCCTTTTGAACCTATGGTGACACTAAAGTTTTTACTTCCCAAGCTGTCAGAGAATATTTCCCGCTCTTCTCTTTGAAAGGGTTGGTCAACCATGGATGATTCATCCACTGCAGAGGAGTAGAGAATGGCTGCAATGACAATCACAAAGGGAATTAAAAACAGCATCCACTGAAACAGCTGCACTCGTTTTTCTTTTTTGGCCACTTCCTCCTGGAATTTACTTTTCATGGGAGAAATAAACCCTTGTGTACTGGTGTCCTTTACAGGTGGTCCATGTTTTAAAAATTTTTGCCTTAATTCTTCCTTTAAATCATAATTGACAGGGACCCTTTCCCTTACCTTTCTCATTCTAAGAAGCAGGCTTGTCATCTCTGGGTCTCTTTCTAAAATTTCTTTATGATGCTGGATATCAATAACCTTATCCTTGCCCTTGTATCCCTTGTTAATATCACCCATTTAATCCACCTCCCCTTGTTTATGCCAGAGGGTTCTTAGTCTTTGCAGGGCTCTGTAGCCCATTGTTTTTACTGTAGAATCCTTTTTACCTAATACCTGTGCAATATGCTGATATTTCAAGTCACCAAAATACCTGAGCAGCAGTACATCGCGCTGCTCCTGGGACAGCTGCTCCATGCATCTCTTTAATTCAATGATTTCCTCATCAGCAAGGGCAGTTTCCTCTGGTTGCTCCCTTTTATCTGCTAATAAAGCATGTTCATCCAGGGGTAAATGGTCCCTCCTCTTGCGAAGGTAATCAACGTATGTAGTATGGGCTATCCTGAATATCCAGGCTCCTGCCTTCTCAGGATTTCGACACTGATGAAAGTTTTCAAAGGCCTTTGTAAAAACCTGGGCAGTTAAATCATCTGCATCCCAGGTATTACGAACACGATAGCGGAGATATCTGTTAACCTTATCAAAGTATATATCGTAAACCTCTACAAATGACTTGCTGTTGTTTTCAGTGGCATTATGGGCAATGTCTTGTGCCTTATCCATTTTCTACACCTCTTTGTTTTTCTCAGGCTTTGCTCAAGGTATGCTCTATTTATAAAGACGGATTTTCATTAAAAAAGTTACACCCAGCATATCACACTTATTATTAAGGCTGCTACTTAAGACTTAATGGCAGACATGGCAAGTTATTACAAATAGCATCAAGAAACCCTCCCAAGGATTTATTCCAAGGCAAACAAGGGAAAAGGGCAGCACAAAAAACCTTATCCTATGAAGATAAGGTTTAAAAAAGACAAAGTTTCTCTATTTTATAGCTTCCCTTAGGTCCAAGGCAGCTTTATAAGGGTTTCCTGATGCCATGATATATGACATTACTGCAACGCCATGGGCACCTGCATCAAGTGCTTCCCTTGCATTAAGGGGACAGATTCCTCCCAGGGCTATCAAGGGAATGTTAACTAATGGCCTTATTTTCCTGAGCAGACCAGGGCCCCCTGGCTCCAGGCCTTTCTTGCAGTCTGTTTTGAAAATATGCCCTGCAAGAAGATAACTAGCCCCATTTTCCTGGGCCAGGACAGCTTCCTCAACACTATGAATAGATACGCCTATTTCACCTTTAAAGGCATGCTGTTTTTTCATAAAATCTGAGAACCCAAGATGCAGGCCATCTGCTCCACTATCTGCTGCAGCCTGCCAATTGCTGTGGACAATAAGGCTGATATTCCTGTCTTTAACAATTTCCCTGATTTTGAGGGCCATGGGCATTAGAGATTTATATGGAAGGTCTTTTTCCCTTAGTATTATTCCATCAATACCCCCTTCCACAGCCCCTTGAATTACATCATAGAATGTGCCTGTTTTAACCAATCTCCTGTTGCTGATTAAAAATAATTTCCTGGCTTTCATTTATATATCCATCCAGTCCTTAAATATGGGTTGAAAACCCTTGGCCTGGATTGCCTGTCTAATCTCTGCAACACTTCTTACATCGGATATTTCAAACTGACCCTCACCTGTGGTCTCACCCTTGTGGCCTCCTACCTCAGTTGACACTCCTGCTGACATTTTTGTAACCCCCAGGGGGATGAGCTGGTCCCTAAAACCCTGTCTTTCCCTTGTTGAAATGGAAATACCTACATGGGGAAGAAATATTTTTAACCCAAGCATAATCTGTACAAACTCTCTATCGCCAACTGGGTATACATCTGTGTACCCACCAATGTATGGTCTTATTCGAGGTAGAGAAATGCTTATTTCTACATCAAGATATTTATTCTGCAGGTAATCTGCGTGGAGCCCTGTATAAAAAGCCTCCCTTCTCCAATGATTAAGACCCAGAAGGGCACCAATATTGACACTTCTCATTTTTGCCCTGCACGCTCTTTCAGGAGCATCAAGTCTAAAGTGGTAATCCCTTTTAGGTCCACCAGGATGAAGTTTATCATAAATTGCTTCATCATAGACCTCTTGATAAACTACAAGTCCATGAACACCTGCATTTATTACTTCTTTATATTCTTCTTCAGTTAAGGGATAAATCTCTATGGAAACAGCCTCAAAGTATTCTTTTAAAACCTTTACGGCATCTTTAATATAGCTTACTGGTGTCTGTGTCCTGGATTCCCCGGTAAGAACCAGGACATGCTTCAAGCCGGTTTTAGAAATTTCCCTGGCTTCTGCTTCTATTTCCTGCATGGTTAGTTTTTTTCGTGCAATGTTATTGGCTGCGTTGAAGCTACAGTACACACATTTATTTACACAGTGGTTGGAAATATAGATAGGTGTATAAAGCAAAATTGTTTTACCAAAATTCTGCAGGGAAAGCATATGGGCCCTTTGGGCCATCTGTTCTAGATAGACCTGGGCCTTAGGAGAAAGAAGGGCTAAAAAATCCCATGGTTCAAGCTTATCCTTGTCCAGTATCCTCCTTATATCATTGCCTTGTATTTTTTGAAAAAAATTGTCAAAGGAAAAATCTTTTATCTTAGAATACTCATTATAGAAACTCATGAAGCATCAACCTCATCTAAAAAACCTGTAAGGGGTGAAGATGGATTTGCAAGCTGACCCTGGGGACCTAATTTAGCATTATAGGCCAATCTTCCGGCCTTAACCGCTAGAGCAAAGGCTTCTGCCATGGCTATGGGATCCTTTGAGGTAGCTATGGCTGTATTGACCAGGACAGCCTCTGCCCCCATTTCCATGGCTTGTGCCGCATCTGATGGCTTACCAAGGCCGGCATCAACAATAATGGGCACGTCAATTTCATTAATCATTATTTGGATCAATTCCCCTGTTCTGATGCCCCTGTTTGTTCCAATTGGCGAACCCAGGGGCATAACTGCTGCTGCACCAGCCTCAACCATTCTCCTGGCAGACATAAGGTCAGGGCTCATGTAAGGCAAAACTACAAAGCCTTCCTTTGCTAGCATCTCCGTGGCCTTAATAGTCTCGAAATTGTCAGGCATCAGATATTTATTGTCAGATATTACTTCAATTTTCACCCAATTGCCGCAGCCCATAGCCCTGGCAAGCCTGGCTATTCTTACGGCCTCTTCAGCATTTCTAGCTCCTGAGGTATTGGGCAATAAGATGCAGCCTTTTGGTATATATTCTAGTATGTTATCTTCTTTATCATCTAGATTTACCCGCCTTAATGCCATTGTTATTACCTGTGTGCCGCATCTATTAATGACCTTGGGCATTATGCTGTTACTAGCATATTTTCCAGTTCCAATAAAAAGCCTGCTTTCCAGAGCAACTCCACCTATTGTTAACCTATCCATAAGCTCCTCCTTGTTTATCTATGTGAATTTGTTTCATACATCCTTTTCTCCCAGGATCAGCCGTAAAACTGTATTGGCCTGGTGATTGGCAGCTATTGCTACCCTGGGTGCCATTAGTCCACAGCCTGGTTTGGCCTCTGACACTCCATCACCAATAAGGTAAAAATAGTCACTTATTTTTTTTGTGATTATGGTATTGCTTGAAAAATATCCTGCCATTCCTGATGATGCTACTACATATTTCTTTGGAAACAGCTTTAAAGCCGCATTCACCAGTTCAGCCTTACATTTCGGATCATCAAAGGCTTCAACAATAATGTCTGCATTGGAAAAGCATTCTTGAACATTATCTGCATTAAGATAAGTATTTTTAGTCTCTAACTCTACAAAGGGGTTAACTTGCTGTATCAGCTCCCTTAATGCTTCTGTTTTTAACAATCCTATGTGGCTGATAAAATATTGCTGCCTGTTAAGATTGCTTGGTTCAACTACATCATAATCTACCAGTACAAGCTTACCTATACCTAACCTTGCAAGGGATATGGCTGTATTAGATCCCAGGCCCCCAAGACCAGCTATTCCCACAGCAGCCTTTTTCACCTTTGCAAACACGCCTGGAGTATGTCTTGCCATCAATAGTGCTTCCATTTCCCCTTGACTGGGAATTTCGCCCCTTTTAATAAAGACTAAACGGTCATTTTCCTTAAGCTTCCTATCTTCTTTTATGATAAAACCATTTAATACAACAATATCTGCATCTGATTTAAACATATCCCTTATTGTAAAGGCTGAAAGCTCGGGTTTTATGCTGGTAATCCTGTCATTAACAAAAATCTTCATTTAAACTTAGCCTCCCCCTACAAAGCTGACAATTTCAACCTTATCCCCTTCATGAAGAAGCATTTCTTGATAGTCTTCCTTTGCAATAATCTGCAGGTTTACTTCCACAACTACCTTTTCGTGACAGATGCCCAGCCTTTCCAAAAGCTGCAGTATTGTAGTTCCTGATGGTATATCCAGTGCTTTTCCATTGACCAGCATTTAAACTCCTCCTTTCCAGTACAAAGCCAAGATAATACAATATCTTCCACATTACTTTAAAGCATAATCTCCTAAACGCCAGAAAAGCTTACCCTAGGTAAGCTTTTAGTGTTTTTTGTTTAAAAAACATGACTTCCCTACGGTAGTATTAACTACATCAGGTTCAGAGGGTTAGGATTGCTCCTTCTCAGCCAGATGGCACCCCTAGTATTTTATTAAGTTTTTAACCTAGTTATAAGTATAAACTATTTGTTATTTCAAGGGAATAGAAATAATCATATTTTATTTTCTAGAAAACCAGACTATCCGGGTCAGGACCTACCCTTTCATTTTTATTTAAAGAATCTATCTTAGCCATATCTTCCATTGCAATTGCAAAATCATATATATGGGCATTTTCTCTAATGCGATGCTCCGAAACAGATTTCGGTATAGTTATAACTCCCTTTTGCAAATCCCATCTTAAAATTATTTGTGCAGGAGTTTTATTGTATTTTTTAGCTAAACTTACAATAACCTCATTATCAAGGATTTGTCCCCTCATCAAGGGACTCCAGGCCTCCAGCATTATATTGTGATCTGAGCAGTACTCGTGCAGCTCTTTTTGAGTAAGTCTTGGGTGATACTCAATCTGATTGACCATGGGAACTAGCTCATTTTTTGAAATTAAATCCTCTAGGTGATGGATTTGAAAGTTGCTTACTCCTATGGCACGAACATGACCTTCCCTGTAAAGCTTTTCAAGAGCTTTCCATGTGTCATTATACTTGTCTTTTCCCGGCCAATGAATTAGATACAGGTCTATATAATCCACAGCCAATTCTTTTCTGCTTTTTTCAAAAGCCTGCAATGTACTTTCATAACCCTGGTCACTATTCCAAACCTTTGTGGTAATGAAAACCTCCTCCCTTGGGATACCATATTCCCTGATAGCCTGGCCTACTCCCTTTTCGTTTTCATAAAAGGCAGCAGTATCTATACTTCTATACCCTACATCCAGGGCAGTTTTCACAGCCGACTTGACCTCTTCACCTTCTTTAGCTTTGTATACCCCCAGTCCAAACCAGGGCATTTTTACACCGTTGTACAGCCCTGCACAATCATGGATACTCCTAATCAATGCTTTCAACTCCTTTGGTATCTTTCACTTTATTTTATAATATCCTGCACTTTACCTTCAACTACCTTTATGAGGTCATCAACATTCATGGCTATTTGCACTCCTATTTTCCCGCCACTTACAATGATCTCCTTGGATGCCTCTGCCCTCATATCTATAAAGGTTTTGTAAAGCTTTTTCATCCCTATTGGCGAGCACCCTCCCCTGATGTAGCCGGTAAATTTTTGAATATCCCTGGAAGGTATCATTTCAATTTTCTTTTCGCCTGACGCTTTAGCTGCCTTTTTTAAGTCCAGTTCCTCCTGAACAGGAATAATAAAGACATATAAATTACTACTGCTGCCCTGGGCTACCAGGGTTTTATACACAACCTTTGGATCCTTTCCTATTTTCTCTGCAACAGAAATACCATCAATTTTTCCATCATTATTCTCATAAGAATATACCTTATAAGCAATTTTTCTGCTGTCAAGGATACGCATAGCATTTGTTTTTGAAGGTGCCATTTTTTTATAATTCCTTTCTAAAGCTTACCTGTTGTTATACCTGTTGTTTTATCTAAAAATGTCATAGAAGTTAAATATTCTTTATAGAGTGCTTTATATAGCTATCAGGCTGGTTTTTACTTGTTTGCTGCTGCCATATTGCTGGAAATCCTAGGGATGTTAATCTGCCTGGGTAGCATTCGTAATAATTAGCATATAGGGACACTGAGAATTATATTTCAAAGAGTATGTATTATATTCTAGAATTATTATATGATTGTCTGAAGGTTTACCAATTATAGTTTACCCAAAAAGGAAAAGGCCCTGAGCTTCCCCCACTCAAGGCACATTAATTAATCCCTATGCTCTATAAACCCCCTGGGCAGCCTCTAGGGCTCCCATTTTATCAATCTTTTGGCCCATACCTTCTAGAATATTACCCAGAGCAGTAAGAACAAGGATAACGTTGGCTTGGGTGCTGGCATAGCCCATGAGGCCAATTCTCCAGGCTTTGCCTTTAAAGTCTCCTAGTCCTCCTCCTATTTCCATACGGTACTGCTCCATTAACTGCTTCCTCACTTCTGCTTCATTTACTCCCTCTGGTGCATATACTGTTGTTAAGGGGGGCAGTCTGTACTCCTTGTCTACTATGAGCTTTAGACCCATGGCTTCTAAGCCTGCTACTAGTGCTCCATGGTTCTTTTTATGTCTTGCATATCTGTTTTCCAGGCCTTCTTCTAATATTATTCTCATGGTTTCATGGAAGGCATAGATCATGTTTATTGGGGCTGTGTGGTGGTAGACCCTTTCTTGTCCCCAGTACTGGGCTATCATTGTCAGGTCTAAATACCAGCTTTGTACTTTTGTTTTTCTTTCCTGCAGAACTTTATAGGCTCTTTCGCTAAAGGTTACTGGTGCTAGTCCCGGGGGACAGCTCAGGCATTTCTGGGTGCCGCTAAAGGCCAGGTCTACTCCGTTGTCGTCTATGTCTACTGGTACTCCACCCAGGGAGGTTACTGTGTCTGCTAGATACATCACGTCATATTCTTTACAGATGTCTGAGAGCTCTTTTAAGGGCTGCAATACTCCTGTGGAGGTTTCTGCATGTACGTCTGCAAAGAATTTGACTCCTGGGTTTTCTGAGAGGGCTTTTCTCACGTCTGCCGGGTCAAGGGGCTTGCCCCAGGGTGCTTTTACTTCTATTACTTGGGCTCCGCATCTTTTTGCCATGTCTACCATTCTCATGCCAAATACGCCTTTTACTCCAATGACTACTTTGTCTCCAGGTTCTAAGATGTTTACAAAGGTGGTTTCCATTCCGCTGCTGCCTGTTCCTGACATGGGCATGGTGAGCTGGTTCCTGGTGTTAAATACTACCCTTAGCATTTCCATACATTCATTCATTATCTTTAAGAAATCTGGGTCAAGGTGTCCTATTGTCGGTTCTGACATTGCCCGCAGTATCCTTGGGTCTACTGTGCTGGGTCCGGGGCCCATTAAAATCTTTTGTACTGGGTTTCTTGATGGTATTTCCATAATAAAAAACAGCTCCCTTCCTTTGGAAAATTCATTAATATTCAATGAAATTCCTTCTTGCCTATAATTATATATATTGGTAAGGTATAAGTATAATATATATAAAGAATGTTTTTTATGCCTTTTATCTATACCAACTATGCCATATGTCAGGGAGTTGATAATAGTGAACATTAATCACCTCAAATACTTTCTTGCAGTAGCAAAGCATCAAAGCTTTACAAAGGCTGCGCAGGATATGCATATCAGCCAGCCTTCCATCAGCAAGATGATAAGGGATATGGAGGAAGAACTGGGGGTTCTCCTGTTCCACCGGGATAAGAAACAGGTAATTTTGACCGATGCTGGCCAGACTGTATATCAGCAGGCCAAGGATATAATTGCATCCTTTGATAACCTGACCACCACACTGTCAGATGTTGTAACCCTTAAGAAAGGCACCCTTAAAATTGGTATACCACCTATTGTTGGTGCCAGCTTTTTTCCAAAGATCATTGGCGAGTTTATTCAGACATACCCTGGAATAGAATTAGAGCTTATGGAGGTAGGTTCTAAAAAAATCGAGAAGGCAGTGGAAGATGGAGAGGTAGATGTAGGTATTATATGCTCAGCCCCGGCTCAACCGGAAGCCTTTGAGATTTACCCCCTTATCAGCGATCCCCTCATGGTGGTCTTATCTCCTTGTCACCCCTTGTCAAAAAAAAGTATCCTTAGCCTTAAGGATTTAAAGGATGAAAAGTTTGTACTTTTTAGAGAGGATTTTTCCCTGCATGACCATATCATTAATTGCTGTGGAAGGGTGGGCTTTCAACCCCAAATTGTCTGCAGGAGCTCCCAAAGGGATTTCATGATGGAGATGGTAGCAGCAAAGCTGGGCATAGCCTTGCTGCCTCAAAAAATTTGCCAGGAACTAAATCCCAAAAAGGTAACAGCCAGGCATATTAAAGAGCAGTCCTTGTTTCTCAACCTGATGATTATCTGCAAGAAGGACAAGTATCAGTCCTTTGCTGTAAGAGAATGGCTGACCTTTACCACAGCTCGCATACAAACTGAGGAGACGCTTCATTGCTAAATCCAGCAGATAATTGGCTAATCAGCCGCATCTGCACACTTGCAATAGCAGGGGGCAAGTTTGCCCCAGTTTTCCTCCGGTGTCATTTCAGTGGTTAATGCTGATTACATTAATTACTCTATTTGCACCAGACAACCAGTGCCAGTATCCCCTCCTGACTTATAACATTTGTCAGCATACTGTAGGGGATTGGAAATTCAAGGATACCTGCCACACTAGGGGCTATGGTTGCCCTTTGAAAGAATACTACCAGGGCTTTATCCGTCAGGTAATACTCCTGATCATCATTGATTCTTGTAAATTCCGCAATAAGTGGTATATCTCTAGCCTTTATTTGTCTTTTAATTTCGTTGCTGATAATCAACCTATATCCGCTTCCAACCTTAAAAAGGCTAGCAATATCAACAGTATTTCCTGTTTTTAGATTAAAAGTCAATGCCCTCATAATGGTCCAGGGATGAGCTGCCATCTCTATAAAAGAAAAATTCTCAAACCTAATGCTCAGTACACCATTTTGATTCAACGTTACTTTATAGGTACCCTCCATTTCTGCCAGATCTGGATTAGTGGCTCCCATTTCCAGCATCATCTGTCTAACCAGCTTTTGAATGGCTTGGTTTATTTTCTCCGGCACACCCCTGTACCTTACGTTTTTATTGAGAGGAAGTAATCCTACTACCTCTGGATAAGCAACATTAATGTTGGGCTCTTCTATCTTCCGCTCAACTATACTTGCTCTCAAATCTTGACAATCCATTATCGATACAACTCCCTTTTTCATATCATATTCCTCTAGGGAGTTAATTGCATCATTAATTAGAAAATTATATTAAATCATTAAAGTTGCAAAAAAACATTTAGAACTTGTCAAGTTATGATAAATTGCGATAATTAAAGAAATACTGCTAATTAAGAAGATAAAATAGATATTTTGCTGTATTTGCATTAAAAAAATCCTTTATAATAGAGATAACAAGGTAGTCCTTGCCAAATCCCTAATATAAAGGAGATATAAAATGCAACGCAATGATATCAAAAAATCCACTTTTTTGCAACTGTTTAATCCTATAATTAATGAAAAATTTTTAAATTTGTTGTCAGACATGGAGGTAGAGATTAAAAAGTAAATTAATGGGGAATATATATTTAAAAACAGAACCGAAGCAACCACTGAAAGGAGTACGCCTGATGGTTTTTTTAAAAACAAACCAACCAAATAATCCACCTCCAGCTATAAGTACAGCTGAAGTATATAATTTCTGGGATATTTTAACTGGGTATTACGAATCTCTTGAGTACTTGAAAATGCTGCGTGTTTATGCCCAAGACCCAGATTTAAAAATAAAGCTTGATGATACGATTTCCGACATTACGGGACGTTCAAAAAAGGTTGAAAAGATTATGTCTCATTTCAGAATCAGAACACCTGATTCTCCCCGCAAAGAAGCCCCTGCTTTCGTTAACTCTCAAGCAATGCCTGATGAGCTGATAGGAAAATACCTGCTGTTAATGGCTCAAGAGCGGATTGAAATGAAAGTGAGATGTCTACGCAATGCACAATATGTCGATAAGGTTCGGGATTTCTTTATTTACCTAGTTGGTGTAGATATCAAGAACCTGAATTCAATAATAAAATACTTGAAATTAAAAGGGTGGATAGAACAGCCTATATTGTTGCAGAATGTACCCCCGGACTGTAACGAAAAAATTGACGTTGCTGAAGCATACCATATTTGGAATCACTTAGTTTTTCGTTATTTAAATATTGAGCAAACAAATTTGTTCGTACAATTAGCTCATGACGGAGACTTTAAACTATTGCTGGGAAAAGGACTAGACATTTTAAAAAACCAAATAAAAGAGCTTGAAAAAGAAGCAAATTGCTTTGGAATTAATTTACCCAAACAACCACCGAAAGAATTGGGCCATATGGAAAACACTGAATTCATAGATGATGATTTTATCTTTAATTTGCTCTTAAATGGCCTGAATTCGGCAAGCATTATACATGCTCAGGCGGTCAAGAAAGCGACAACGAATGACCGCATAAGGAACCTCTTTGCCAGGCTGTTAACGGAGGAGATTGATTCCATTGATGGATTAATCAAATATGGAAAGGTAAAGGGATGGCTTATATCCCCACCTTTATACAGATTGTAATAAATCATCCGCTGTCTGGAACACGCTGAAAACTTAGAAACCTGCACAGTGGTTGCAGAAAAGAAGCTGGGGACACTCGTAAAAGAGGCTCCAGCTTCTCTGTCTTATAAGTTAGGTTGTATCCATGGACAGTTAGAAAAATCTGACGGAGATGTTTACACAACAATACTTAGGTTAAGGAATATCTTAGAACGGATAACTCGTGATGAGGAGTTAGTCGTCAAGTTGCCGGATGGAAATGAATTTCAGATTACAGTAATACAATCCAAATTTAGTGAGATATCTCGTGGTAAAAAACCATAGTAGTCCAAGTAGTCTAAGTAGATGTTTTTTACATGGACTACACTCCTTGTATGCAAGGGCTGCCAGGAGTAATAGCAATTATTTGCTTAATTACATTTGCCCTTTAATCAATCTTTAAAAGTTAGTAAAATACTAGATTATTTCATCATTATGTTAAATTCTATTGTTTAAAATCTTATTCCTGCCTATTTTTACCTAATCTTGTTAAATGTTGTGTGAAAGTTATCCAGTGTGTAATTAAACAAATATTTTTATTGGAGAGTTAAATAGCTATTCAGATTGCTTTACACCTTTTTTATCTTTGAATGTTTTTTCATTTGCTGTTCTGATAGTGTATAATTTGTATTGATATGCTAGAAGTGCGTCTAAAAGTAAGGTATATAATAACAAGGATAAGCAAGGAAAGGAGGAGCTTCAGCCTTGAAAAAAACAATTTGTTTGATTTGCAAAGCAAATGATACTTTCCAGGTACTGTACAAACAGTTATGTGAATTTTTTGAACCTGAAATAGGAGTTACAGGTTGTTCGCTTGATTCAGGTACAAATGAAAAACTTGTCGGCGATATAGCCTTAATTACCAGTTCAGATCCTGAAATCTACAATCCTGCAATAAAAATAGCAGGAAATGACATCGAGCCCATTGTAGCAGAACGACAATTTGATCCATTAAATATTGAGCAGCTCATAAGAATACCAACAGGTACCAAAGTTTTTGTTATAAACAACCTTCCTGGAACATGTAAAGAAGTAATCGAAACATTAGAAAAGGCTAACATAAATCACCTTACTTACATTCCTATTTACCCTGGTTATAAAAATGAAGATCCGGAAGTCAAAATAGCAATAACACTCAGGGATATTTTAATAAGGCCAGCTGGTGTAACCCAGTATGTTGATGTGGGAATTCGTTTAATTCACCTTAATACCCTATTATCTGTGGCAAAAAAGTTGGGATTGTCTGAACACAGGATTAACAAGAATATAGATAGTTTCCTATGCAGAATGATTGAACTGGGAAAAAGACTAGGCGAGGCCTATGTTCGTGAACAAAAGTATTTAGCTCACTTAAAAAGTACTCTTGAAGCAATACAAGACCCCATCCTGGCATTTGATAACACCGAAACCTTGATATTCCATAATGAAGCAGCCGAGATAGTTTTAAAAAGTAATTCTTCTATAATTCAAAATCTAGAAAGTATTAATAACCAGCTAGTATCTATTAACCACCGTAAATACATAATCAATAGCCATGACATTCATTTCGAGGGAAAAACTTGCGGCAAATTGTTTTTTATGAAAGACATTACACAAATTACCGACCTGGAAAAAAAGTTAAAAAACAGCCTTAAAGATACTGGCAGGTTGGCCAAGTATAATTTTAAAGATATTATTGGGAATAACCCAACCATCAAAAATACAATTGCCCAAGCAGAGAAAATGGCAAAAAGTGATTATTCAATTTTAATATCTGGGGAGAGCGGCACGGGAAAAGAACTTTTAGCCCATGCAATACATTGCAGCTCATCCAGATATAACGGTCCTTTTGTAGCCATGAATTTTGCCTCTATTCCCGAATCACTTGTGGAAAGTGAACTGTTTGGATACGTGGAAGGCGCATTTACAGGGGCTAGAAAAGGCGGAAAGATCGGCCTTTTTGAACAAGGCAACGGTGGTACTGTTTTTCTAGATGAAATAGGTGATGCCCCATTATCTATCCAATCAAGACTTTTGCGAGTGCTGCAGGAAAAAGAAATGATTAGAGTTGGTGATACAAAGGTTCTTAAGGTTGATGTAAGGATTATTGCAGCTACCAACCATTCTTTGCCTCAACTCGTAAACTCTGGAAAATTCAGGCAGGATTTATATTATCGCATCAACGTACTTCCCATTACTCTGCCCCCCTTGCGTGAACGAAGGGATGATATTCCTTTATTATTAAAAACACTAACCCAAAGACACAACAAGAATATTAATTGGTCAAAACAAGCCCTGGACTTTTTAACTGACTACCATTGGCCTGGTAATATTAGAGAATTAATCAATGTAATCAGCTACGTTCTAACTATCTGTGAAGATAATGAAGTGCAATTATGCCACCTACCTCCAATCCATACCCTGACAAATAAAACTAATAAAACCCAGGGTGCTGCTATACCGAATCATACTGGTGAAAGGCAATTAATACTTTCAGCTATACATAAATTGAATAAATTAGGAAAAAGTGCAGGAAGGCAGAGCATATTGCAAATGTTAAGATATAAAAATCTTGATTTAAGTGAGCAGCAATTGAGATATAAATTAAAAGCACTTGAAAGAGAAGGCTTTATTTATGTTGGCAAAACTAAACAAGGTTCATTCTTGACGGATAAGGGCAAAGGTGATATAAGAAGCTTATATTTAGGTGATTAGGACAAACATTTAACCTAATCACCTAAATATTTACCGGAATTATTTAAATTTTCTATATTTTATCCCCCTGTATCCGTGGAACAGATATTGCAATTATCTCTATTAATAAATATTTAATAAATGAGGTGATTGATAGTATGGGTACAAACACCGAGATGGCAGTACAAGAAAAGAAATTTAAGTTTAAAACACCCCACACCTACGCCCTGTTGTTTATTGTATTAATTGTAGCAGCCCTGGCATCCTACGTGGTGCCAGCTGGTGAATTTGAAAGGGCTTTTAATGAAGAAGTCAACAGAACACTGGTTGTACCAGGAAGTTACACATCTGTCGAACCTAACCCCATTGGACCCTTTGAACTGGTTAAAGCTATTCCCCGGGGAATGTCTGCCGGCTCTACCATCATATTTTATATCTTCCTTGTTGGCGGAGCTTTTGGAATTATCAGAGCAACAGGAGCAATTGAAGCAGGAATTGGTAAAATCGTATTAAAGCTTGCTGATCGAGAACGACTCATTATCCCCATTTCCATGCTGTTATTTTCCATTGGCGGCTTTACCATTGGGTGGGCCGAGGAAAGTATCATATTCGTACCTATAGGCATTGCCATTGCCAGGGCAATGGGCTTTGATGCCATTACTGGTACTGCCATGATCAGCTGTGGTGCCGCTGCCGGATTCTTTGGCGGCATGCTAAATCCCTTTACAGTTGGAGTGGCACAGAGTATTGCTGAATTGCCTTTGTTTTCTGGGATAGCATTCAGGGCAGTTGCATATGTATGTTTCCTGGCTTTTGGAATGTGGTATGTTATTCGATACGCAACCTCTGTAAAAAAGGACCCTAAAAACAGTGTAATGTATGAAATAGAAGAACAGGTTAAAAAGGAAGAAAGGGGACAAAACCTTACATCTGAGGAAATTCCCGAGTTAAATGTTAGACATATTTTAGTATTTGTTGTCCTCTTTGGCGGTATTCTTATTAATGTTTATGGTGTTTTCAATTGGGGCTGGTACCTAACTGAACTTGCCTCTTCATTTATCGCTATTGGTTTAATATCTGGTCTTGTTGGAGGGCTCTCACTTAATCGAACCTTTGAATCCTTTGTAATTGGAGCTAAAGCTTTAACATTTGGAGCACTTATCGTTGGCTTTGCCAGGGCCATCCTGGTAGTTTTAGAAGATGGACGCATTATTGATACCATTATTAACGGTATGGCCTCTGTTCTGGGGAATTTGCCCAATGTTGCTACTGTTATTGGAATGTACGCATTTCAGCTTGTCTTGAACTTCTTTATTCCCTCTGGAAGCGGCCAGGCAGTTACAACCATGCCTATCATGGTGCCCCTTGCTGACCTTGTGGGTATAAGCAGACAGGTTGCTGTTTTGGCTTACCAGTATGGAGATGGCATTACAAACTCAATTATTCCAACTTCTGCTGCCTTAATGGGTTATCTGGCAATAGCCGGAATACCCTATGAAAAGTGGTTTAAATTTATATGGAGACTTATTGTTGGATGGATATTGATTGCTTTAGTATTTTTAGTAATTGCTACCATGATCAATTTACAATAATTTTAATGGAGGGATAAAATGTCATTATGGCTGGATGAGATTAACAGCTTGTTTTCAGTTGCTGATCTTGTCAAACTAACTCAAGAGTTAATCAGGCGACCAAGTCACTGGGAAGTGCCCCATAGAGAAGAAGAAGTATTAGATTATATATGTACTTTTCTGGAAAAGCATAATCTACCTTATGAAAAGCAGTACGTTAAAGACAATCTTTATAACATTATCGTTACAATAAAGGGTCAAGGAAAGGGGAAAAGGCTGCTGTTCAACGGCCATGTGGATACTGTGCCCCCCTATGAAATGGATTTTGAGCCTTTTAGCGGGGACATTGTAAATGGTCATATTCTAGGGCGGGGTGCAGTGGATATGAAGGGTCCCATAGCTGCCATGCTAATGACAATGCTGGTCTTGAGTAAACTTTCTATTAAACTTTCAGGTGATGTTATTTTTACTGCCGTTATAGGCGAAGAAGGATGTTCAGAAGGTACAGAAAAGCTTGTATTAAGCGGTATTGAGGCTGAAGGTGCTATAGTAGGAGAGCCTTCCAATTTTGATTATGCCATAGCCCATAGAGGTCTGGAATGGTATGAAATAGAGTTTTTCGGAAGGCGAGCCCACAGCGGGGATATGGAAAGGGGTATAAATGCAATTAACATGGCATGCAGACTAGTCACTGCTCTTGAGGATAGACTACTTCCCAAATTAAAAGAGCGTTATCACCCCCTGATGGGTCCATCCATATTGAATATCGGAAAAATTGAAGGGGGCACTCAACCAAGCACCGTTGCAGAATACTGCAAAATTCAATTAGATCGAAGATATATAAACTCAGAAACAATAGAAGATGTGGAAAAAGAAATTCAAGAATTTATAAATGAGCTCAAAAATTCTGTTCCTGGGTTAGATGTGCGTCTGAAATTAATGGAATGTGGGAAAATGCAAAGCTTACACCACGTGCCAATGTTGACTAACGAAAATGAAAGCATCGTCCAAAAAGTCATTAAAAATGTCAAGCTGGTTACAAAAAAGAACCCAAATTGCACCACCAGGCGTGGCTGGACTGATGCAGGTCTGTTGAATTTCTATCGCAGCATACCTACCATTATATGCGGCTGTGGAGATATCTCCTACTCCCATTCCAAAAACGAGCAAATACCCATTGAGCAGCTGGTTCAGGCAGTTCAAATATATACACTTACTGCTATAGATTTTTGCAGCCAGGAGCGTTGAAATTTAACAAAAGGAGCAGGCCAAAGGCACGGTTTAATAGGAAAACTTATTGAAATGGCATTTACATACAACATTTTCAAAAACTAAAAAGAGGCTGTAACCGCACAACTGAGCGCGTTCTCGCCTCTTTCATTCATTTTAACTGTCGAAAATGGGATTGGAATTTTTTATTTCAACGTAATCTGTACCTCTTTGCCGAGGGAGCGGGCCACCTTAGACAGAAAGTCCAGGGATGGATTGTACGTTCCGCTTTCCAGGCGGCTGATATTGGATTTCTGGGTCCCAACCCGGAGCGCCAATTCTTCCTGGGTAATATTCTGGCTTGTTCTTGCTTCAATAATTTGTGAAATTACATCATAACGCGGTTTTAGCTTTTCGTACTCTGTTTTGAATTCTTCATCTTTCATTAAAAGTTCCTTCACTTCGGAAAAATTTACTCCTGCTTTACTCATCCTTACACCTTCTTTCATAATCTTCTTTATAGCGCAGTGCCCGTTCGAGCTCTTTTTGCGGCGTTTTTTTAGTTTTTTTGGTAAAACCATGAAGCAGCACAAAGGTTTTTTCGTGGTAGGTGAAATAAAATATTCTGCTGATGGCCGATGCGAATTTAACTCGCAGTTCAAAAATTCCCTTATACCGCGTACCCTTCATCGGTTTTACATAGGGTTCCCTTAATTGGGAACCATGCTTTTCAAGCAGTTCTATTTCACTATAAGCTTTCGCCCGCATTTTTGCATCTAATGTAAGCAAATAATCAAGGACGGGAACATCTCCATTTTCTTTTTTATAGTATTCCACTTGCCACCCCATGATACACCTCCAATCTTAGTATATGCCGTGTCTCACTTTAATGTTATCATATATGATAACAAGAATCAAGAAGTTTAAATTTTTGTCTCAGCCTATTCGCGATCCCGCGACTGCCTTATTTTTATAGTGATTTTCAGATAGTCGTTATAATCCTTTCCGCGTGCAGGCGGCTCGTCGGAAATAGCGTAGGAAGAAGGAAGAATATAAACAAAATTGCCTTGCACCTTGATAACGACGCACCGGGACGGCACCCAACCAAGCACCGTTGCAGAATACTGCAAAATTCAATTAGATCGAAGATATATAAACTCAGAAACAATAGAAGATATGGAAAAAGAAATTCAAGAATTTATAAATGAGCTCAAAAATTCTGTTCCAGGGTTAGATGTGCGTCTGAAATTAATGGAATGTGGGAAAATGATTTCTAATGTACAGCCGGGACCAGGGGTTGGTTTCATGGGCTGATTACTAAAAAACAGTATTCTTATAAACATTTTGATGTTATTCTATATATATGTAACCAATCCCAGGGAGCTATCAAGAATGACATTAAGCTGGTTTCATTTAGTTTTATTCTATATAGTTACAAATGCTGCTTCCAAGCTGCTCCAAAAATATTCAGTACAGGATGAAGAAGTGGATCCCACAGCATACAGTGCTTATTTCCTTCTAGCAGTAGGTTTGTTAACCATACCCTTCCTCCCTTTTGAAAAAATACAATATCCAACTGAACCAAAAATATGGCTGGTAGTTCTTTTATCAAGCATTTTTTACACCGTCTGCATGATTTTATTTTTTAAAGCACTTAAAACAATAGAAGTAAGCCAGGTAGAAGCCCTAGCCACTACCCGTACCATCTGGCTCATGCTTTTAGGGGTAATTTTCTTTAAAGAACAATTATATTTGAGCCAGGTAGTTGGCATTTTTCTTATCTTTTTTGGCCTTGTAGTAATATACTGGCAAAGGGGAAAGGAATTCCATTTTGAAAAGCCCCATCTCTACACCCTGTCATATGCAATTTTGATAAGCTGTGCCTATGCCTTGGACAAGTATCTTTTAAGTTATTTTTCAGTAGCCCTTTTTCAGGTTGTAATCTATTTAATACCTGCACTTATAACAATTATCTTTGTTCCAAATACTTTTGAAAAAATGAAGGTTCTTGTAAAACCAAGAAAAAATAACTATATTATCCTTTTATGCTGTTTTCTGCAGATGCTTTCAACCCTTGCCCTATATAGGGCCTATCAGATAGGAGAGCTTTCTCTGGTGGGTCCCCTTGCCCAAACCTCCATAATCGTTACCATTATCGTTGGCTTAATAGTGCTTAAGGAAAGGTGGAACCTTAGAAGGAAGATTATAGGTATAATACTAGCAATATTAGGTATAGCTTTTATAAGGTTTGTTATATTTTAAGGGGTTATTCCATTAAATGAAGGATATGGAAATATTTTGTCGAAGTAAGAAGTAATATGAATAAATTAGTATATATAGGGTCATTTGCCACACGAATATTTTTATGGCTAAGAATCCTGTATAGGCTGATAAATATTCTATATTAGATTTATGGGAGGCAATATGTTCCATATCTTCACCAATAATGCAAGAAATGATAAACATGCTTTGCTAGAAAAGCTATATCTACAATATAGAAATCTAATGTTCCATATTGCCTTTAAAATATTAAATGATCACGGGCTTGCGGAAGATGCCGTACATGCAGCTTTTATTAAGCTTGCAAAAAGTTCTTTTGTTATAGATGAAATCTCTAGTAATAAAACAAAGACATTCATGGTTATTGTCACTAGAAGCACTGCATGTGATATATACAGGCAGAACAAAAAAGAAAAAAACTTAGTAAATATCGACGATGACATGCTGGAACTAATTGACGAAAAACCTCTGCCTTTGGATTTTATAATTGACACTGAAAGAATAGAAAAAGTTCATATAGCACTTGCCACAATGGACCCTAAATATGCTGATGTTGTACTCTTGAAATATTTCTATGGCCATTCAAATGCAAATATTGGTTTATTAACAGGCATTTCAGAACAAACCGTACGAGTTAGGCTCTATAGGGCTAAAAAGATGTTGGCTGATAAATTGGTCAAGGGAGACATTGATCATGAATAAGGGCGAATTAAATGAAAAAATCTTTGACGAGATAATAAAATATGCTGCTGCCAATGAAGTAAATAGAATAGCCAATGATCTACCCTCGGAAAAAGAATTAGCTGCTAAGTATACCTTTACCCAAGAATTTGATAATAAAATGCAGCTGCTATTTGAGCAGCAAAAAAATAGCGAAGTTAAAGCAGGAAAAAGAAAGACGATATTAAAAATTGCTGCTATAATCTTTATTTTCTTGGCAGTGTCTACCATTACTATAGCAAATGTTGATGCTTTTCGTGTGCATGTGCTAAATCTTTTCAGTGAGATGGGTGACAGGTCTACTACAATCTATATAGATGATACAGAAACAGGTTACGATACAATTTTATCCGAAGCCCAAGGATTATATTTGCCAACGTATATACCAGAAGGGTTTATGGTTGTGTCTGTTGATAAGTTTAATGATTATTACTTAATAACATACAAAAATGCTGCTGGAACAGTAATCGAACTAGAAAGGCTGCCAAGCGGCTCTTCGGTAGGCATAGATATTGAAGAAGCTCAAATAGAACAAATTGTCATTAATAATGAGCTTGCACAGTACTTTTTAAAAAAAGAGGCAGGAAACTTAATATTCAAGTATAAAGAAAATGCTTTTTTAATCAGTGCAACCATATCAAAAAAAGAGTTGGTAAAAATGGCAGAAAGCATGGAATTTAGAAAATAAAAAATGGAAAAATATTTTAATATTTGTAACAAATTACCTCACTTGTGCGTTTCTATTTATAGAAGGCAAATTATAAAGTGAGGTGATTTTTTTCTATAGGATCTAAGATTTGTAAATGCAAAAATAGTTCCCGGGCAAATCAAGAATCTCTGAAAAATCCCATTTGCCCGGGACCCCTCCTTTACCAAAGGCAAAGGCAGTTAAATTAATTTTAACTTAACCCCAGCCTGAAAGTAAAGGAATATCAAGGCTGGGGGAGTGATGTTTATGAGGGTTGGTTAAAAAAGTATTGCAATAGGACTGCTAGATCTGCTTGGAAAATGGAATTAGGTAGTATTTACTAAGCAGTAAGTTTTACTACAAAAACAAAGTAAAAATAATCATAGGGGGTTTATAACGTGAAAAAGTGGATTGCTGTTTTAATTGTAATGTGCTTATTGATTGGTAGTCATGTATTTGCTGCACAGCCATCGGACGAGGCTTCTATTTATATTGATGCCTCGATCATGGGGGAAGAAAAACAGATAATTTACGATGTGATAAAAAATCTTCCTGCTAGTGATAGGGAAAACGTTATTTTTTTTGCTGAGGACGGCACCATTTATGCCAACAAGCCGGAACTCAAGGAGAGCTGGACTCAGTACGAAAAGGTTGAAGGTAATACCTACCAGGATCAGGAAGGGAACATCCTTATAGGACCAATGGATGAAGGCCAATCATCAGAGCTTATTACTATTCAAAGCTATACCTGTACTGGCACTGAGGGACCTTATAGAAGGGTACATTCCAAATCTGGCTATGCTTGGTATGGAGGAAATGTGTATTTGCCCAGTAAAGCCAAAAATGAGGTAAAAGATCAAAATTATAGCGGGGGCAATAGGGATACTTCGTACATTTATACTGGTGGCCGAAGCAGTTCGGGGATCGAGGTTGATATTGGTTTTTTGCATAATACAAATGCAGGTACAAATGGCAATGGAAATTGGGGAGCTTTCAGGCGCGTTGCTGGTGGCACTATGTATTCTGCCCCTGTTCGTTTTGCACCAGGTCAAACTATATATTGGAAATTTTATGTTCCTCAATACAATCAAATTGCTTTATATTTTGAAGCTATACCAGATGGTGATACCACAAAGATATCATATACAATAGTTGGTGATGCAACAGGATGGAAAAAGAATGGAACTGGTAACATTATCAAAAGGATTACTCATATTGCCCAGCCACAAACTAACCTTACAACTGGATCCTACTTGAAAAATGTACGTTGGAGCAATTCAAAGATTGGATTAAGTGATAGTCAAAGCACTAATTGGCTTTCTAATCAAACAGGGGGAACATGCCTATTTCCAAATTCCAGTATTGTTAAAGTAAATTTTGCTGATTATAGCCAAGAAACAGTAGATATTATCATTCCATAAAATTAAATATATAATGAGCCCTTCCTAACTACAAGGGCTCATTATAATAATGCAACTTTTTCAAGATTTAACAGTCTAAAATAATAAAAAGGTTTAAATAAGGTGGTTATTCATGTTAATACGAACAGGGAAAATAGCTGCAATGTTATGTTTAGTGACAATATTAATCTCTTTCGGCGTGACCGGTGCTGAAGCCGGAACAAAAGCAGTCCATGAGGGCCGAGTGGTACTCAAAATGAATGATTATTTCATCATTTACACCTATCCCAAGGGCCCCTATATTGATGAGAATAATCGTTTAATAATACCCTTGCGTTCAGTCAGCGACCTTCTCGGAGCGGACGTGGCTTATGACGGTCCTACCAGGACCGCAACTGTGACCCTGGATGGTCATACCGTTCAGATTACAATTGGCTCTTATACAGCCTTTGTGGACGGTGAACCGGTGGAAATGGATACGATGGCCGTGCTGGAAAGTGGCTCCATGCTTGTCCCAGCCCGGATCATATTTGACAGCTTCGACTTCAAGGTGGAGCTCAATGCCCATGGAGTGGTCTGCATCCGGGACGAACGATTGTATACCAAAGAATTTGTAAGAGAGCTGTCACGAGGTGAGCTTCTATATCCGAATCCGGCAGAAGATGGACAACGTCATGGAACGGATTTTTTCTACCGCCACCTTGCGTCCATGGATTATTTTGGATGGCTATACCTAAAAGAATTAAATGTGTTTCAACCCCTATCGTACAGAGTGGTTTTTGAAGAAATTAAAGACGATGAATATTATAAAGTCCTGACCTCCGCATCTTATATGATAAAGAACATTTCGGGCAAGGAAATTGCTAAAGGAAATGAAGACTTTTTTATATCTTACTATACAATGGCTTCAGATTATTTTGGTACTCGTGATAATTCCACTTTGGGAGAAAAGTCTGATCTGCGTTCCCGCACAGCCAGTACCAAGGATGAGATCATTATCGTGAATGAGGAGGTAAAAACCCGTCAGAAAATAAAATATATCCTAGCTATAGGTCGTACAATATTAATGCCTAATGAAATCAGGGAATACCAGCTTAAATAAAATACTCACGTCTAATAATTATATCAATATAAAGAAGTTGGTGATTTCATGCAAAACCTATCTTCAAGCAAAATCATTATTATAGCGTTTTTGGTAGTTATTACACTATTTTCTGCATCATGCTCAAAAAAGAAAACCAATCTTAACGAGAATGAGATAATGGTAAGCAATAACGAAATTATTATTAATAACCTTAAAAAAGAACTAACAAGAATAAATAATTCGATTACAATAACAGAGGAAATTGAAGTAATACCTGAAGTTTTAACAGTAACAAGGATTCATAGTGTTTTTGCTCATGGGCAGCATTTAGTATATATAAAAGGGAAATACAAACAAAGTGCCGGAGAGTTATATTTGACTTTTCATGATATAGAAGGAAATCCTTTGCAGATTGAAAGTTTTAAACCTGATGAAGTTCAACAGATAAACGAAGAATGGATTTCTTTTCAACATAGATTAACTCAGAGTGCAAATGGGATACAATATATTGATAAGGCTTCAGTTATTTTTGAGATAAGGAATGATGAACAAATAATAAGAGAAAAATTGGAAATACCCCTTGAATATCCACCAATTCTAGTGTCAAAAGAAATTGAAGTAATCCCCAATACATTAATAATACTAAATATATCTAGCTATTTTTATAACGGACAGCATTTAGTAGACATAGGTGGAAAATATAGGCAAGAGGCTGGAGAATTATATTTAACTTTTCAGGATATGGAAGGAAATCCTCTAGAACAGAGTGGATTATTAATTGTTGATAAAATTCAAAAGTCAGCGGAGGAAGAATGGTTTTATTTTATGCATACGTTAGTGGAAGATGTAGATGGGATACCATATATTGATAAAGCCACGGTTATTTTTGAAATAAGAAACAATGAGCACATAGTAGAAGGAAAACTAGATATACCACTTAGGCTTCCGCCTTCGGAGTAGGATAATAAAAAATCCTATGTAAATCTCTTAATCAATTTCTCCAGGTATACCGACTTCATCTGCCTGCTTGCCATGGACTGTTTAACTGGCGGCATTTTAAGTATGGCAGATAGTACTGCGGCCATGGCCCTGTGGCTTCTATAAGCCTTATTATCAAATATTAATTCCTGCAGTTTCCCCTTTTCTATTGCCATTAGTACTACTCTATGTACTGAATTTACTGGAGTAATTACACGCTCTTCTCTTGGTATTAGCGTTATACTTTTTTTAGGGCATGATCTTGCACATACCCCACATCCAAGGCATGTGCTTTCATCTATAACTGCTTTTTTGGTATTGTGATTAGTAGGTTCTTTAATAGAAATTACATCAATGGGACAAGCACTAACACACTTTCCGCAGCCATTGCAGCTTTCCTCATCTATATCTGGTATAAAGTTTGTAGTATGTACTGGCTGAAGACTGCCAAATTTCCTTGCTGCAATTAAGGCCTCACAGCAGCAGCCGCAGCAGTTGCAGATGAAGCTTACACCTTCTCTTACATTTTCACCACACTGCACCAGGTTGTTTTCATAGGCCTGGTGTAAGAGCTCTAGACCCTCTGCAGCATCAATTCTCCTGGCAAAATCATGCCTTATTAAAGAATCCGCACAAGTGTTAAAGGTTAGGCAGATGTCCATGGGTGCATTACATGCCATATCTAGATGCTCCATCTTATGTCTGCAGTAGCACATGCTCACCCCAATATGTTTTGCAGTTTGTATTATATGGCTTGCTCTTTCATAATCAAGGATATAAACTGCCTTATCGCTTGTAAGGACAGGTTCCTGGACAAATACCCTGCCTAATCTGGTTTCACTGCCAAAGAACAATTCCTTTACAAAATCCTCTTCCACATTTAAATATTCATGGTACAGCTCACTCAACAGCTTTTGATCTATGTCACCCCTAATCCTCATCAATGCAAATTCGAAAAAACCTGCCATGGGTGGTGGCAGGGTATAGATGATAGTACCTTTTACTTCCGAATCCAATAGTATTGCCCTGCTGGCTAATCCATCAAGAATTATTCGGGCTTCCTTTTCAGACATGCCCCAAATATTTGCTGCCAGCTTGGCACTAAAGGGCTTTATGGGAAGTTGGGCTACAAGGGCCGCTTCTTTGTCACTAAACAGCAGTTCCAATATTTGATACAGGGTTTTAGATGGTGGAGCCGGCCCCTTGGGGAAATCTATTTAATCTTTCCTCAAGACTTTTATAGCTGGTTTTTATAGAATGGTGCGCCATGGAATCTCCTTCTTTACTAATCATTAAGTTTTACTTTTAAGGAGGTCAAATTTGATTTTTATGATAATTATTATTATACTTCTTAGACCATTTGCTTACAATTAAGCAATGCCGTGATAACTAATAAAGCTTTAGTATATTATAATTAATAGAAGGATTTAGCAAAAATGTTAAGAATA
Source organism: Desulfitibacter alkalitolerans DSM 16504 (assembly GCF_000620305.1). NCBI lineage: Bacteria > Bacillati > Bacillota > Clostridia > Neomoorellales > Desulfitibacteraceae > Desulfitibacter > Desulfitibacter alkalitolerans. The sequence continues at coordinate 163,861 of NZ_KK211103.1, forward strand.
ATAATATATATAGTGCTTGTGCAGGGAGTGTATATCATGCACCAAAAAAAGCAGCTTAATCAAATTATACAATTAAAGGTGCTGAAGGAAATTCAAGAATCCTTTTCCACGTCCACAGACCTAGCCACAGCTTTAGTAGATAGGGTTGGAAACCCAATTAACCACGGCATGTCAAACTATACTGATTTGTGCAAAAAGCTGCATTCAAATCACTTAGGTAGAGAATGCTGTATGTTTTCCAACTTCATTGCTGGACAAAAATCAAGACTTCTTGGCAGACCTTATATTTACAAGTGTCATGTAGGTCTAGTAGAAATTTCAGTACCTATCATTGTAGAAAACCAATTTTTAGGAAATATGATAGCCGGACAGGTAAAACTAACCCAAAACGAGTCCTCAGATATAGAAAAAATGCCATCCCCCATTAATTGGTTGAAAAAACCTGATTACCAGGTATTATATGACAAAATACAGGCTGTATCTCGAAAAAAGCTTGAAGCAATCTCCAATACCCTATTTTTGATAGTCAATTATATCATAGAAAAGCACCTTTCCGGACTAACACAGCAGGAACTGGGTAGACAAAGAGAAAATTTATTACGAGAAATTCAATCACGTTCAGATTTGGAAAATATGGTCAAGGAAATGGAGATAAAGGTATTACAACAACAAATTAATCCCCATTTTATGTTTAATATTTTAAATACCATAAGTAGATTAATAAGTCTCAAACAGTACGCAAAAGCCCAGGAAGTTCTGAATTCTTTTAGTAAAATGCTAAGATATGCCCTTAAGCATGGCAATCAAAACATCGTTACCCTCCGACGAGAGCTAGAATATATTGAAAAATACCTGATTATTCAAAACATTAGGTTTGGCAAACGGATTAAATACTGCATTAATGTGGATTCAGAACTTTTAGCAATGCAAATTCCATTTTTTTCAATTCAGCCCATTGTAGAAAATGCTGTTATTCATGGACTTGAACCAAAAGAAGCTGGTGGAACAGTGCAAATCCAAGGTCTGATTCAAGGTTTAAACTTAATTATTACTATTAAAGATAATGGTATTGGAATGGATAAATGGATTTTAGAACATATTCTTTCCGAAGATGTGGTATTGCCCTTTTCTCAAACAACTAATAACAATATAGGTTTAAAAAATGTTAACAAGAGATTGCAGCTATTTTTTGGGGACAAATTTAACTTGGATATTAAAAGTTCTTTAGGAACTGGAACTATTGTTAGCCTAACTTTTTCAAATGTAATTTAAAGCTTTAAGTCATTTTTTTGAACAGGAGGTATTATCGTGCTCAAGGTCTTACTTGTTGATGATGAGGAGCTTGAAAGAACCTACCTCAAAAACTTTTTTGCCGAAAATCCTATTTCATCAGAATTTAAAGTAATTGGGGAAGCAGTTTCCAGTCGTGAAGCAATTCATCTAAGCCAACAATTTAATCCTGATATAATCTTTATGGATATCCAAATGCCTGGCATAGATGGTTTAGAAGCCACTCAAAAGATTAAAAGCCTTAATCCCAAAGTAAAATGTATTATCCTTACAGCTTATGATTACTTTATATTTGCTCAAAAGGCTTTAAGGGCAGGAGCAGATGAGTATCTTCTAAAACCTGTTATGGCAGATGAAATACTATCAATATTAATGCAGATCAAGCAAAAAAACAAATTAAACTCAACAAATTTGTTTGACAATATTCAAACTCACCAAAAAGAATTTCTTAATATAAAATATCCCTATGAAAAAGAACTTCTGCTCATTCGTTCTTTGGAAGTTGGAGATACAAAGATGTTAAATAATTGTTTCCAAGAATACCTTGAAAGTCTGTTTGATACCACCGAAATAATAATGTTAATCAAAGTACGCCTTCATGAGCTTAATACAGTAATGTCTAGGATTCTTATTAATTGTGGGTATGATCAGGAACTTGTTACAGAATTGTTAGTGGGGTTCCCACAAGCCTTACTGTATATTGATTCTAAGGACGAATTAATTAAATTTGTAGATTCCTATAAAATTAAGATTTTTCATTTAATGAGTAACAACAATAAAGTTTTGGGCAATAGGGTAATTGAATATATAAAAGTCAATTATGACAAAGATATCTCCATAAATGTAATAGCCCAACATTTTCATTTTAGCCCAAGCTATATCAGCAGACTAATAAAAAGGGAAACGGGGATTAGTTATTCTGAATATATTAATCAAATCCGACTTCATCATGCAAAGCTATTCTTAAAAAATTCATCCCTAAAAATCCAGTCAATTGCAAACCAGGTAGGGTATAACGATGTTAGTAACTTTAACAGGGTTTTTAAAAAATGTGTGGGCATAGCTCCCAGCAAATATAGGAATATATTTAATGAGTCTAATTAGTCTTTGCATAATATAATTTAAATAAGCCAATAAGGAAGCACTTCTACTCACTAATTGGCTTATTTTTCTAAAATCAACTATTTATCCTTCATTAATTGGAATACCTTATTTACACCATCCATGGCATTTTCAGCATATGCATCGGCTCCGATTTTTTTAGCATATCGTTCTGTTACTGGTGCGCCACCGATAATTGTCTTAAATCTATCTTTGAGACCGCGTTCACGCAATTCATCCTCAAGCTTCTTCATCTGCTTCATTGTTGTATTTAATAAGGCACTTGTTCCAATTATATCTGCATCAATCTCTATTGCTTTATCAATAATTACATCAGATGGAACTTCAGCACCCAAGTCATGTACTTCCATACCATTTACAGTAAAGAGTGATACGACTAATCCCTTGCCAATGTCATGGATATCACCTTCTACAGTTGCTATGACGCACTTGATGCTTTTGTTTCTACTGTCAGCTGGAATTGCATCGCTTAATATATCTGTTGCAGCCTTCATGGCATCTGCACAACTCATGAGTTCTGGTAAAAAAAGCTGCCCCCTATCAAAAAGCTCCCCTGCCTTTCTTATGCCATCAGTGAAGCCTTTTTCAATTAACTCCAGTGGATTAACTCCCTGTGATAAGGAAGATTTTGCTATCTCGACTGCTTTATCAATATCCTGATCAATGATTGATTTGGAAGCAGCTTCAAATATTTCCATATTACTCACCATGATTCCCTCCTCGCCTTTATGTTCTCTTTTTAAATTTTTCAACACAATTGATAGTTATATCAAGAAGCTCTGCTATATTAAATTTTGCTTCTATACCCTTTGCTGCTCCAGCTATTTGGTGTATCCTGCCAATGTTTAAGTCTTCTCTGACCTCATTCATAACAACAGGATCTGTTAATTCATTAATTGAAACTCCCAATTTGTCTGCAACATACGCCTTGGCTTCATTAAGACGCATACCCCGAGCCATTTGCATACGAGCTACCAGATCTCCGGAAGTTCGTACTCCGCCCATGCCCGAAGCCATTGCATGACTGATTGCCATGCCAAAAGGATCTCCTACGCCTACCTACAACCCGTCCATCTTAGCTATTTCTGCCATGGCTACAGAGGCTCTGCTTAAGACATCCACAGGAGGTGTATCAACTATTGGGATACCTCCTACCCCCATACCCATATTAGCATGCACAGGTATACTTGAAGATTCACCACAGGCTTTATAGAATGTAACGGCTCTTGCAATATCCAATGGAAAGGAATTCTTGGTGTTAATATTTACTACTGGTCCAAAAATGGTAACTCCAGCCTTTTGTGCTACCTTGACCTGTTCATGGGGATACAATCCAGCAAGCCTTACACCATCATAATAAAGCTCACCGTGCATACCGAGAATGAATTCCCCTGCCATTCCCATTTCAATGCACATATCAGGATATTTCTTTCTTAATATCTCTACGGCCTTAAGTGTGGCTAAAAAGTCTGCATCTCCTGCAGATCCTGTTGTATCAAAATTTATGCCGTCTGCTCCAGCTTCATACATTTTACTTGCAGTAAAGACAAGGTCTTTAGTCATGAGCTCAATACCCTCTTCATATGCAGCCCGAGCTTCTTTTATCTTGCCTTTTGGCAATAATTCTACAGGATTTAATGTTGGCCCATCTGGATAACTGTAGAGAGCTAGGTTAGGCATTGCCCCATAAAACAAGGGTGTTACTGTAACCAGCAAGGCCTGCTCCATTTCAGCCTGTTCTTCATGAATAATAGGCTTAGTTGGTCTAAAGCTGTAATCTATATGAGCTAATTCAGCGCTATCTGCGCCAAAGCATCTCTCATAAATTTGCAGATCCTGAACTCTTCCGATAGGAATACCTAATCTCATTAACTTTACACTACCCTCGTCATATGTTAGAACTAGCTCGTTGCCTTGCTCAACACCAACGAATCTTCCCTTTCTGCATATAATTTCAAGCAGTCTTTCCTGTTCTTCGCTAGAAAGAGGATTAATATTTCCGCGTTCTGCGGCATCATTGGTTCCTAACTCAATATCTCTTTTAATCTCATCAATGGATAGTTCCATATAAGAACCGTCGCTTCTACGTGTGAAAACCAAAAAACTCACTCCTTTCAATTGATTTAATAAATCTTGATAGATACAGAGGCACTGTTCTTTATAAGATATCACCCCCTTTTTACTCAGCGGTACTAACCTTGAACTACTCCCCTTCTAACAGCTTTTAAGTAATTTGCACACCTTGGATCCCTGTCTACCAGGACTTCTGATGCGTATAATAAAGACATAATTTTTGGGTCCAATGGATCTATAATTACCGAATCCATTCCTCGTGCAACACACATTACAAAAAATGCCTGATTCAAAACTTTCCTTTGGGGTAATCCAAATGAGATATTGCTTAGACCACAAGTAGTATGAACTCCCTTGTAACGATTATTAATTTCTTCCAAGGCAACGAGTACCTCATTTCCAAAACTGCTGTTTACACTTACTGGCTTTACTAATGGATCTAAAAATACATCCTCCATTGGTATGCCTTCCTTTGTAAAGACATCGTGAAACTTTTCAACAACCTTTAATCTATCTTCTGCTGTATTTGGCATCCCTGAATCATCCATACATAATGCAATTACTTTAGCTTGGTACTTTCTAATAAGTGGAACAATGGCTTCAAGTTTCTCTTTTTCGGCGGTAATTGAATTTATCATAGCTTTACCCTTATGTACCGCTAACGCCTTTTCAATAACCTCTGGATCAGCACTATCTATTGCCAGGGGAACCTCAACAACTGCTTGAACAGTATCCATCAACCATAATAAGTGTTCAGCCTCATCATCTACAAAAGCACCTGCATTGACATCTAGATAATGAGCACCTGCTTCAACCTGCTTCTTTGCTAGATCCTTTACAAATTCAACATCTCGTTTTTCAATGGCATCTTTTACTTCTCGCCTTGTAGAATTAAGCAACTCGCCAATAATTATCAAAATTCTAACCTCCCTCTTTTTTGAGAATTTTTTAATAATTATAAACAATCCATACTTCTCATACTTCTATAAAATATTTCTAAGGCCTTTGGCTTGCCATGCAAGCCTTCTTGTTTATAACTGCCAAAAAAATAAAGAAACCAGTAAGCATAATGATTATGCTTACTAGTTTCTTTGCAATTCTTGCCTCCACATATGCAAAATATTACTGGAGCACATGTTTTGTTTACCTTTATTATTTGTTTTCATTGTTTATTGAGTTTGGCCAATACTCTATTTGTTTGACACATGTTGTTCTTGATTCTTCTCTTGATCTTCATAATTAGCTTTATTCTCCAAAACAATCTTGTTTACTCCGTTTAAAAATGCCATAACGCTTGCTTTAATTACATCTGTGTCTACTGCCTTGGCGTTATATATTTTCCCATTATATTGGAATTGAATGGATACCCGGCCTAAGGCGTCCTTGCCTCTGGAAATGCTGTTTATACGGTATTCCTTGAGCTGTATATCCTTGCCTACCATGGTTGTAATGGCACTATACAATGCATCAATGGGTCCATTACCGTTAGCACTCTGCACTAATGTCTCTTCACCCTTTTTAAGCTTGATTGTAGCTGTTGGAAATAGTGTATTGCTTATTACCTGAAAGTCTACCAAGCCATATAGTTCAATGCCATTTCCTGTGAACTCCTGGTTCTTGCCTGTGTAATACTCCTTCACTAGATAATATACATCATGGTCATAAACTTCTTTCTTCCTATCAGCCAACTCCAGGAAGCTCTCATATATGGTGTCAAAAGCAGCTTCAGCCAGATTATCATAACCTAGATTTCCTAACACATGTCTAAAAGCATGACGTCCTGAACGTGCTGTTAATACCAATTCCATCTCCTGGGCTCCCACATCCTCTGGGCGAATTACTTCATACACGTCTCTTGATTTTAATAAGCCATCCTGATGAATTCCAGATGAATGTGCAAAAGCATTCTCTCCAGTAATAGCTTTATTTACTTGTACGTCTAATCCCATCATGGCACTTACCAGTTTGGATGTCCTTAGCAATTCTGTTGTCTGAACATCACTGTATCCATCATAATAATTAGGATGAACCTTAAGCCCCATTACCACTTCCTCCAGAGCTGCATTGCCAGCCCTTTCTCCGATTCCATTTATGGTGCATTCAACCTTGTCTGCCCCATTTCTAATAGCAGCTAACGTGTTGGCGACAGCAAGTCCTGTATCATTATGGCAGTGAACACTAAGCAGAACCTTGTAGTTCATGTTCTTTAATCGATAATTTATCTTCTTGATCAATTCCCCGAATAGTTCTGGTACAGCATAGCCTACTGTATCTGCTATATTAATACAGGTAGCACCAGCCTTGACTACAGCCTCTACAGTCTGCCACAAGTATTCAAAGTCAGAACGAGTTGCGTCTTCAGGTGAATACTGAACCTCTGGAAGCAGGGTTTTTGCATATTTAACAGCTTCTACTCCCATTTCCAAGATAGACTCCCGGGAACGCTTGAATTTTTTCTCTACATGTACGTCTGAAGTTCCAAGTACCATATGGATCATTGGCTGTTCAGCATTTTTAATACTATTGTAAACTGCATCAATATCATTTTTTACTGCCCTGCCCAGGGCTGTGATAACCACATCCTTGCCAACCTGTTCTGCTATTGTTTTGACAGAATCAAAGTCTCCCTTTGAGGATGCTGGAAAGCCAACCTCTATCATATCCACTTTAAGTCTTTTTAGCTGCTTTGCAATTTCTAGTTTTTCATATAAATTAAGCTTTGCTCCAGGAACCTGCTCTCCATCCCTCAGGGTAGTGTCTAAAACATAAATTTTTCTTGACATAAAATCTCCTCCTTAAAAATTAATCAAATATTTTTGGGTATTTTTAGATTGCTTAAAAAGGTTAATATACTTGCAACCGTTGGTATAAAATAAAAAACCCTCCCGCCTCCAAGAGACGGAAGGTTAATTTCCGCTGTACCACTCTTTTGCCAAATGCAAAAATAACTTAAAAGATACGGGCAGCCACACCAAGAGTTGCCGATATCCCGTCACTGTAACGGTTGACATCCGTCCCCACCTACTTAATACTTCAGCGGGCAGCTCATAGGCGAGTTCACCACTTCTCAAATCCTGTTTCGCACCAACCAACAGTTCTCTGCAAATCCTCCAAGTGATTACTATTCCTCTTCACAGCAGTTACATTATTATATTGCTATATATGTTAGCACATGAAAATCTTCTTGTAAATGTATTTTCATGGCTATTCTAAGATTTTTTCAGGGTTATTTTTTCTAGGTTAGGGCTGCTCTATTATTTTTTTACTCCCCATTCCAGTTCAGCTTCTTCAATTAACTCCCTTAGGGCTTTAGCTGTGCCTTCAGGAAGTGGTGTTGGTTTATGGTTTTCCAGGATGCATCTTGCTTCTTCTGTAGCCCTGGTGGCTAGATCCTTTGCACCTTTTGCCTCCCAAACCTGACGAGTATTGCGGTCAAAAAGATTTGACTGGGACTGGATTGTTTTCATGTGTGCTAATGTATGCTCCTCCATCAGGAAATGTCCTTCGGTACCTACCTTACGGATTACATCCACTGCCAGAGTATCTTCATTAACAGGTATTCCTCCTATTACCTTTCTTACCATTTTGGCTATTTCATTATCAACCACTAGTTGGCCAAAATCCAGGGTCATTCCCAGGTCTATCATGCCCAGGCCATAAATCATATTAGCACCTGCTAATCCGGCCAAAAGCATTGACATGGTTTTCTCGTGTCCAGCCTGTTCATCACCAAGCTTGCTGTCAGTCTATGTCCCTGCTACATAACTAGGTATGTTATAAAACTGTGCTAATTTACATACAGCAGCACTAATCATGCCTAATTCCGGACAGCCAATTGTTGCAGATGCCAACCTTAGGTCCATGATTGTAGTTGAACTGCCATACATATTCGGTGTGCCTTTATTAGTTAATTGAGCCAACACTATCCCACTAAGAACTTCAGCATTATGTGTAACAAGGGTTCCAGCCAACGTTACTGGAGATGTACCACCTGCCATTGCCATGGACAAGACTGTTAATGGAACTCCATTTCTTGCGTAAGTTATAATGGGTTCAGCCGTCTCTGGAGGTATTGACAAGGGGCTTGATGGACATACAGTTGCTGATGTTATTGGTCTTTTTCTAAGATTTTCCTTTCCGCCTGCAACAATTGCTGCCATGTCAATGAGCTTTTGTGCCTCTTCTATACTATGGGGTGATTGGGCAGAATGCTTGGTCGAGTTGGAAACCATGGCCTCATAGGCCTCAAGATTGGTGGTTTTGGGGTCTATATCCCTGGCTTCCACAGCCACATCCAGCAGGTCATATTGATCTAAGTAGTCAACAAGTATGGATACATTAGCTTCGTCCTGCTTGGTAGATATTCTAAGCTGACCAGTATATGGATCTATTACATTAACTCCTTTGCTAAAATTACAGAAGTTTACCCTTGAACCATCTAGAATAATATCATTCTTTGGATCCCTGCCTGCAAGTAAAACAGTAGCTGGTGCAGAGCGAATACAATCTTCTACTACGTGGGCAGGTATGTATACCTTTTGATTTTTCTTGTCTACAGTACAGCCTCCACCATGATAGATTTCCTGGGCAATGTCACTTTGGATTTTTATTCCCTCATACCAGAGCACTTCCAAGGTTGCATTATGAATTCTCTCCAAAGCATCATTAGAAAAAACAGTTAATCCAAATCCATCCAGCATGGTATTTCCAGCATAAATGTTCCTACGGCTCATTTTTTCCCTCCTTAATAATATACGGGGACACAACACCCCTATTATCCATCTAAAACAAGACAGGGGATGTCCCCTTGCCCTGCTTTGTTTGTTTGCCCAATTTTGGGCAGGTAAACTTGTACTAAGTTCCTTATCAAAATCTACTGCAAAAACCTGGCCAAAATTTAATACGCTAAATTACTTGTTAGTAACAAAAGGTTGCACATTAAGATTGTACATTTTCCGCCCAATATATGGCTCCTAGCCCGATTTCCGGCAGGTTAAACGCTATATAGTATTAACATAAAAGCTTACTGTTAGCATAAGACCTTCCCTAAATTATCAATTATTGCATGTATGTGTTGAATTTTTGCACATATATCATCTTGGACAAATTATACTGCCAAAGCTATTATGGGTCAACAAATTAGTAGTTATATACGTAATTTGCCTCATGTAAATGTTATAATTTCTGTTATTTAAAAGTTAATATGTTATGTATTGGAAACTATTCAAGCTTCATATCTTAAATGGTCTAAGCTTTTCGCCTTATTTGTATTTATGCTGGTAATGTGCTATACTTAATAAGCCTACTCTTAGGGGGTGGAATTAATGTTCGCAATTGGTGATAAGGTGTTTTATCCTATGCATGGTGCCGGTGTTATAGAAGCAATTGAAGAAAGAGAAATCCTGGGTGATAAACAATTTTACTATGTGATGAATATACGAGACATGCTGGTTTTGTTTCCCCTGGAATCTAATCTTAGAATTAGACAGATTGTTGATTTAGATACACTAGAAGATGCGCTAAAGGTCTTTAATGATGATGTATCAGCTCCAACGCTTAACCCAAGTCAAAGATATCGCAGCAATTTGAATAAAATGAAAAGTGGCGATATTTATGAAGGAGCACAGGTCATTCGCGATTTGGTACACATTAGTAAAAAGAGACCCCTTGCTACAAGTGATAAAAATATGCTGGATAATGCCAGGCAGATTCTAATCAGCGAGCTTGTATTAGTAAAGGGTATTGCTCATGAGCAGGCTGATTGTATACTAACTGATGCTATAGCTAATTAACATGTCTTAAATAACTAAAGTCCTGAAAAAGGGCCAGTTCACTAATTAATTGTGAATTGGCCCATTTGCTTTTGCCACTAAAATCATCTACACACCAAAAAATGCTAAACCATTAAACTTAATGTTATAGTATAATATTAGCATTGATTTGTAAGACTCAACAGCAGTAACCTGCAGCATTAGGCTAGACTTAAGATTAGATTTAAGTATAACCATGTTGGTTGACATATACTTAAGAAAAATGGTGTAATTATAGTAAACAAGGCATGCTCTGAAGATTATACATAAATGTTGGTGATGTAAGATGATTAAAAAACTTCTATTTAGCCCATATAACCAAATATTTTGGTTTAGTATTGGACTTTTCATAAAACTGTTATTAATTCATTATATTATGGGTCTTAGGGAAACCTTGTTTCTGATAACTTTAAGCAATTATTTCATGATACTAGGGTTGTTTTGTATACTCAATCTTATAGTCAGCAATCAAAGAAAACCAGGGGTTTTCTTGGGATTGAATATATTAATATCTATACTATTATTTATAGATCTAGTTTACTATACTTATTTTTTCACTCTTACACCTGTCCAAAGTATTTATCAATTAAAGCAGCTAACCCCTGTATCTGAAAGCATTAAACTTGTTTTGAAGCCATTATATTCCTTACTCTTTATTGATAGTTTACTTTTAGGGTTTTATTACTATAGACACAGGGCAAAAACTATACTTGAAAAGCATGTGGCCCGGCAAATTCCCAGGAAGCCAGTTTTAGCTATTATAATTGTTTTAACCATCCTTGTTGCCTCATTTACCCATCAAAGTGTTAAAGATGCCCAGGGCTATTTTACACCCCATAACCTGGGAGCGTTTAAGTATCATTTGTATGATATAGCCAGCTTTTTTCTGATAAAGCCCCTGGACATTATAGATGTTGAGGCCATAGCTGATACAATAAGCCAGGAGACAAGTGAACAAATAGGCTTTGGTTTGGCAAAGGGGAGAAATGTTTTTGTTATCCAGGCTGAATCTGTCCAGGGTTTTGTGATTAACCAGCAGATTAATGGTCAGTATATAACCCCAGTACTTAATGACCTTATAAACAAAGAAACCTTATACTTTAGTAACTTTTATGAGCAGGTTGGCTGGGGGAACACCTCTGACTCTGAGTTTGTAACCCATAACAGCTATTACCCTTCCACAAAGGTATTTAGCTACAAGGCTTATGAAAATAACACCTTTTTTACCCTGCCAATGCTTCTAAAAGAACACGGCTACGCAAATATTGTTTTTCACGGATTTGAAGCTAGTTTTTGGAACAGGGAAGCCATTTATCCTTCTCAGGGTATTGATACCTTTATCAGTTTAGAAAAATTTGAGCCTACGGAAATTATAGGTCTGGGTTTAAGTGACGGCCAGTTATTTGAGCAGTCCTTGGCCCATATTAAAAATATGCCCCGGCCTTTTTATAGCTTTTACATTACCCTGACATCTCACCATCCATATACCATGGAAAACGAGCATAAGATGCTCAACATTAAAGACCCTTTTAAAGATACAATGCTGGAAAACTACCTGCAAACAGTCCATTATTTTGATCAGCAATTGGGAGTATTTATCGAGACGTTAAAAGCCCACAATTTATATGATAATTCTATTATTGTAATATATGGCGACCATCAGGGTTTAGATGCCAGAGATGAGGAGACCAACAACCAGGTATCAGAATTTCTGGGCAAACAATATACTGAAGCAGAAATGTATCAGGTCCCATTTATAATTCACATACCAAACTCCCAGGTTAATCAAGAAATTACATTAGCTGGAGGTCAATTAGATATACTCCCAACGCTAGCCAATCTCCTTGGAATAAAGATCAACAGCAAGATGTTTTTTGGTAAGGACCTTTTAAATACTGACGAAGGCTTTGTTGCAACCCAGATTAATACAGCCAGGGGCTCTTTTATAGATAACGAAAAAATATTTATTATGTCCAATGATGGCATATTTGAAAACAGCAGAGCATGGTATTTGACTAGCGGAGAACCAGTTGACATTGAAGAATGCATGTCCGGCTATGAAAGAGCCCTTGCTGAAATTGCCCTGTCTGAGTATATAATGCAAAACAATTTGATATCTGTTGTCAAAGAAAATGGATTAGATTATATTTTAAAAGAATACTTATCCAAGGAATAGCCTTATACACCATCAGCCAAAGTAGGCTTTAAGATATTTTGCAATTTTAAATTATACTGGGAAAAGAAGCTATTGGGTCTAGTGTTATCTATTTTAGAAAATTGTTGTTGCTCCTGCTTCCATTTCTAAAACTCTTTTATATAATAGATCCAAGGTCTTGCATAACGAGTCAATATCCTCAATGCTTAAATCCTGGAATAACTCTGTTAAAAATCCTTTAACTTCAACCCGACGCTCCTGCCAAAACGAATAACATTTTTGCGTCAGCCTAAGACGTGTTACTCTCCTGTCATCTTGGTCCTGCTCAAGTATTAAATAACCCTTTTGCCGAAGCTTTAAAGCAAGCTGCTTTATATTTTGATGAGAGTAACCCATATCTTTTGCTACCTCTCCAAGGGTCGGGGAATAATTACCCGATTTCAGTATCATTATAGTTAAAAACCACTGCTTAATAGTTATTCCTTCCCAGCCTAGTTTTTGGTCTCCAATTGACTGCAGTCTGTTTGCTGTGAGAAAGATATTGCCAAAGAGATTTTTCTGAATATCCAAGCTTTCTAGATTTTTTTCCTTCATCTGCCCTAGTCCCTTCATTAGTTTAGGCTGATTTGGAAAGGCGATCTTTCCTTTACTATATTTTCATTTATATTTTTTAAGCATATTGTTAAACAAAAAACAGTAAATAAATTAATTAAAGGTATGATTATAATAACCGGGAAAACATTAAGTCCTAATAATTTCATTGCAATTATTTTTGCTACCAATGCTGTCATTAGTATAGACAAAAAAACCAGATATACTGATGCCATTAGATAGCCCATGGGAGCTTTCCTTATAATAAGTACTCCAGCTATAAAAGCGAGTGGTAATAGCAAGGCTAGATCCAAGCCTTGAACAATTAGAGTTGTATAATGCTCAACTTGAACTGGCATGGAACCAGTTAATAAGGGTGGGACTACAACCTGCAGCCATAACAAGGCAATGCATAAAGAATTAAAAATTAGAAAACCTCCTATAAGCTTTACTGGCAGCTTATTATCAAAATAGTGTTTTAGATTTTCCACATTAAAAGACATTAGAGTTAACATGAACCCGAAGAAGCTTGCTGATAGTAGGAGCACATATACAAGATACAGGTAGTTATACATTGCCATAACCAGGTAAAAAAGATAAGTGACCAGGAAGTAGCCTAGTGTCCCTGCAAGGAGTATTCTGCCTTTAATTGAGCCCTTTCTAGCAAAATAAAGTGACAATAGCAGCATAGGGATACCTATAAACAATGTAACAAAATCCTGGGCAATGCCCTGTGGTGCTACCTCTGCTGACATGTGCTGGTAGATGCCTTTACCATAAATAGTTACTGTTTCACCTCGTATGGAAATATATTCATACTCCCCAGGTCCCCCTGCAGAAAAAATACCTGCAGCCGCCGCCCCCAATCCAAAAATAGTAATAATAATAACAAGTATAGTTACTGTTCTTCCATTCCTCATAATAACCTTCCCTTTCATATATAGTTTTTGTGTTATAAATGTAATGTATTACATATTTGTCTAATAATTAGTAGAGTCCATGGGATTATCTGCCTTATTCACCCCAATTGTCTATTCTATAAAGTAATTTTTTGAAGCTTACCCACATTATGTGGGTCTCTTCTTGGTTTAAATCTTGAAAAAGCTTTTTAATGAATAACTCCCCTTCTTCCTCCCTGTTTTTCCAATATTCATAACTCTTATTTGTAAGCTTCAATCTGATTGCCCTGCCGTCCTGCTCATCCTTTTCGATTCTTAAAAAATCCTTTTCCTGCAGCTTAAGTGCTAGCTGTTTTACATTCTGATGAGAACTACCCATGAGCTCTGCTACCTCTCCAAGGGTAGGGGACCTGTCACCAAATTGCAAGATCATCACTGTTAGGAACCATTGTCTTAAAGTCATTCCATCCTTACCCAGATACTGATCACCAATTACCTGCAATTTATTTGATAAAAGAAAAATGCTGCCAAAAATAAATTTTTCCTTGTCAAGGATACTAAGGTTTTTTAGATCCATATGGTTGTCACCCCCTGTAGCTTATGTAACACATTACCTATTTATATGTAATATATTACATATTTGCACCGGTGTCAAGTAGAACTTGAACTTTTAATCTTTGTAAATGCCAACCAAATTTCTCTAGAAAATTTGCAATTGTCTAGATGATCAAATAAGGTTAAGATTACATATACTAAGACAGCACAAATCAGAAATGGAGAATCTATTATGATAAATACTAAAAAAGCAACCCCAAGGATATTAGTTACTGGAGCTACTGGTTATGTTGGGGGTAGACTCATCCCTCATCTTCTTGATAAGGGCTATAAAGTTCGCTGCTTCATTAGAAACCATGAAGATATTAACTCCCGTAGTTGGAAAAATATTGAGGTTTTCAAGGGGGATGTATTTGACTTAAAAAGCTTGGCACAAGCTATGGATGGGGTGGATTATGCTTATTATCTTATTCACTCTATGGCCAAGGGTGCAAATTTTCACCAAAGGGATATACAAGCTGCCCACAACTTTGGAAGAACTGCTCAAAGGAAGGGTGTAAAACGAATTATTTATCTTAGTGGATTAGGAAGTAAGGATGATAAGACCTTATCTGAACATTTACAAAGCCGTCAAAAAACCGGAAAAATTTTAGCTGAGTACGGAGTTCCGGTTACTGAGTTTAGAGCTGCCCAGATTATTGGTTCAGGTAGTGTTTCCTTTGAGCTTATACGCTATTTGACTGAAAGATTACCCATAATTGTTGCTCCTAAATGGATAAAAAGCTGGACACAGCCAATTGCCATAGATGATGTGCTTTACTATTTATCTCATTCATTGGAAATTCCAGAAACAGCTAATCAGGTAATAGAAATTGGAGGCAGCACCAGACTGACCTATGCTGAGCTTTTCAGGACCTATGCAAATTTGCGCAACCTTAAGAGAAGAATTCTGATTTTGCCATTTTTACCAACAAAGGTTCTAGCTTATTTTGTCAATTTTATTACACCTATTCCACGGAATATTGCTACTCCTTTAATAGAAGGATTGAGAAATGATGTGGTAGCACAGAATCATACTGCCTTAGAACTTTTTAAGTATGAGCCCACGTCTGTTCATGAGGCCATAGATATTGCATTAAAGGAGCAGCGTTTTGGTAAGATAGAGACCCATTGGGCTGGAACAGACTATTCAATTCATAATAGACATTTTTCTGAGGTTAAACATATACAACAAGAAGGTTTATTTGTAGAAGAGATCTCAGGATTAACATGGGCTGATCCCAGCAAGGTCTTTCATGTTATTAAATGTATAGGAGGAAGCAGGGGTTGGCCCTCTTATCAATTCTTATGGTCATTACGTGGTTTAATAGACCAACTGCAGGGCGGCTCGGGCCTGAAAAGAGGGCGACGCAGCCAGGAATCCTTAAGGGTGGGAGATCCATTAGACTTTTTTAGGGTGGAAACCATTGAAGAAAATGAATTACTCCGCTTACAAGTGGACTTTAAAATGCCAGGACGCGGCTGGCTTGAGTTTTCCTTGAAACCTCACCACCAAGGCCATACAGTTTGTCAGTATAACAGGAATGCCCCAAGGCTGGATAAATCAATAATGGATAGCCTGAGTATGAGTCAACCAATCGGACAGTATAGATTAACCCTAAGGGCTATTTTTGAACCTTTTGGCTTCTTAGGCTTGCTCTATTGGAAATCCATGCTGCCTTTTCACAAACCTCTGTTTAAAACTACCATTCAGAAAATTATTGAGGAAGCTGAGAAAGATTTTGAAAAAGATGACCCCCAGGCATAACTCCCCGATTAACCACCAATCACCAACAAAATGGTTCAAAGGACATTATATTTAAAAAAATGACTATCAATTTTGCTCAGGAAACCCTTGTTTCCAGAACTAGTGTTTGCTATAATTAATACAAACAACAGTTCGGGAGTGGTTGTCGTGGCAAAACAAAACTCAATAAATTTAATGCAATTTCAAACAATATTTAGTTCAGAAGAAGCTTGTCATAATCATTTATACCAGATGAAGTGGTCTGATGGATTTAAGTGCCCAAGATGCGGGCATTCACAAGCTTACAAGATTAAAACCCGAAAGTCTCCTTTGTATGAATGTGTTGATTGTAAACATCAAACTACTGTTACTGCTGGAACAATCTTTGAAAAAACTAGAACAGACTTACGCATCTGGTTTTTAGCAATATTTTTAGTTGCTCATGACAAGCGTGGAAGCTCTGCTACTTTCCTTTCAAACCAATTAGGTATCTGCTATCAAACCGCCTGGACAATGCTTCATAAAATCAGAAAGGCTATGGGTGAACGTGATACAAATTATACTTTAGCCGGTATTGTTGAGCTTGATGATGCTTATTTTGGTTCTCCTACTAAAGGTGGTAAACGTGGTAGAGGTACAGAACAAACTCAAGTAATAGTAGGCCTATCATTAAATTCAATAGGGCAGCCACTATATATCAAGATGGAAATAATTCCTGACTTAAGAGGAACTACAATTAGTGATTTTGCTCAAAGAACTATTGAAGAGGGTTCTGTTATTTCCAGTGATAAGTATCGTTCATATAACGTACTAACTGCTGATCCTAAATATGAGCATAAACCAAAGATATTTAACCCAAAAGAAGATTCCGAGCACCTTAAGTGGCTTCATACTATTATTTCAAATGCAAAAGCTTTTGTAGCAGGTACCTACCATGGACTAGGAGCAAAGCATTTGCAGGCCTACTTAAACGAGTTTTGTTATCGCTTTAATAGAAGAATGTTTAAAGGTGAATTATTTAATAGATTGGTAAAAGCCTGCGTTTCTGTTTCAACGATTACTTATCCTGAGCTAGTTGGATAATCATTTTTTATAATTGCGTTTTTATGTATGTAATTTGCAAAAGTAATTAACTATATTTGAGGCATTGCATCCCAAGTTTTGCCTAACAAAGTGCGTCCATTGCTTTTTTTATTAAAACCGCCCCATTGCTTAAAGTAAAAAAATACATCTTGCCTTTCACATTCTTCTTTTATAGATAAAACCCATTCTTGTTGCATTTCTCTTGCCCGAAATCCACTTTCCCCACCTACAATAGCCCAATCAATTCCTGCTAAATGTAATTCATTAACTTCATTTATCAAAGGTTCAAAAGAGACAAATCTTACTCTTGCCGGTACTTCTCTTAGATAGTCAATCCTTTTTTTGTATTTTTCACTTTCAACTGTTACTCCTTGCCAAATATTTGGTGTCCAATTAAGAGAATCTGCTAACTCGAAAAGTCTCTCTGCTCTTTTTGTCAATACTTGAAAAGTATGCCAGGAAGCTCTATTCATTACATCAAATACTTTTTTTATAAAATCCACTGGGATTTCTTCATGAAATAAGTCAGACATTGAATTTACAAAAATCAGAGAAGGCTTCTTCCATTTTAATGGATCCTCTAAACAATAATTATGAAGTTTTATTTCAAAACCATTTGAATACTTAGCATTTCCCATAGCTTTTAGCCTATTCGCCATAGTAAAAGCATAACAATTTTTACATCCGTCAGAGATTTTTGTGCAACCAGTAACAGGATTCCAGGTGTTTTCTGTCCACTCGATTTTTGATTTTAAAGCCATAATTGACCACCCTTTCTAAAGTTTATCTCTTGCCTATTACCAATTATGTATTTTATAAAATTATCAAGTATTATTTAGTTGTAGAAAGTTATTGTTTGTTACTTATGATACGGTTCTTTTCTTATGATTCTATAACATCTATATATTTGCTCCATTAAAATTAATCTCATTAATTGGTGTGGATATGTAAACCGTCCAAAGGATATCTTTAAGTCTGCTCTCCTTTTTATATCATCTGAAAGACCTATACTCCCCCCAATAATAAAAGTCAGGTGACTCTTTCCACTTACCATCAGTTCCTCGACTTTTTGTGCAAATGCACCAGATGTAAGAAGCTCGCCATCTATCTCTAAAGTTACAATGAAACTATCAGGTTTTACCTTAGCTAAAATTTTATCTCCTTCCCTTTGCCTAATTCCCTCTTCTTCAGCTAAAGAGGCATTTGCAGGAATTTTTTCATCATTAACCTCAATAATTTTAATCCTTGCATAGGGACCAAGCCTCTTTAGATACTCCTGCAGGCCTTTTTGAATATATTCTTCTTTTATTTTACCAACTGCAATAATATCTATCTGCATAAAATCCTCCTATTCAGCCCAGAATTTCACATTATATTTGGGGACATTCCTGTCCCCAGAAATATCCCAGACTTCAGCAGGTGTGTCCCCTTTCCTTATATTTGGGGACATTCCTGTCCCCAGAAATATCCCAGACTTCAGCAGGTGTGTCCCCTTTCCTTATGCGAAGATAAACGCCAGCATTGGGGGAGAAAGCCATTTGTTTTTATGATACACTATCTGAGTTACCATGTTAAATTTATACTACCAGATATTTTGGGGGGTTGCTGCATTTGTCACAACGATGAGGGGCTGTCCAGTCAGTAAAGGAAACCTTGTCCAAAAGATATATATCCGGGGGCATTTCATATATCTCCACAAATTCATCTATGGCCTCTTCTATATGCTCGTCACATACAACATACATATATTTCACCTTCTTAATTATTTATGGGTAAATTTTAGCATTCTATTATCATTATAGCAAACTAGTGTAAAAATAAGACAGAGGAAGTCCCCCTGTCTTATCTTCTTGGCATTTCTCCTAAAGTAACCTTTAGCTCTATTCTTTTATTATCTCTAATAACCACAATGTTAGTTTCGTCTCCAACTTTATGAGCTCTTAATATTTTCTGCAAATCATTAAATGTTCTAATTATTTGACCCTGCATCTCTACTATCACATCTCCAGGCCTCATGCCTGCTGCTGCAGCAGGCCCTCCAGATACGACACCTCCAACATAAATCCCCTCTGGGAGGTTATACCAGTTTGACATTTGGGGAGTAATCTCCCTGAAATCAAATATTCCAATAAAAGGTCTGCTTACATAACCCTTTTCAATTAGCTGTTCTATTATAGGCCTGACTACATGAGTAGGGATAGCAAAGCCCATTCCTTCTACATCAGCCCTTGCTATTTTTACACTATTAATCCCTATTACCTCACCCCTGGAGTTTACTAGAGCCCCTCCTGAGTTCCCAGGATTTATTGCCGCATCTGTTTGAATTACCTGCAGGGTAATCTCTTCTCCACCTGTAGTTCTGACTGTAATCTCCCTATCCAGTGCACTAATTACCCCAGCAGTTACAGACCTGGCAAAATCCTTACCCAAGGGATTGCCTATGGCAACTGCTAGCTCTCCTACTCTTAGTTCTAAAGAATCTCCGAACCTTGCTTCAGGTAAATTACTTGCATCTATCTGCAAAACCGCCAGATCTGTATCTCTGTCATGGCCAATAAGTTTTGCTTCATAATGCTGTCCATCATCTAGTGTTACTTGGATATTAGTAGCTCCTTCTACCACATGAAAGTTAGTAACAATGTAGCCATTATTCTTATCAAATATTACACCTGACCCAGAACTCATTATTGGGTTGTTAAAGAAATCATGGCCTCTCATGTTAGTAATACCCACTACAGCCGGACCCACATTTTCCGCTATGGCTATGACAGGTGAATCTTCTACCTTAAAGGGAATTATAGGCAATTCAGGTGGCTCCTGCGGCTGAATTTTTTGGGGTGGCTGCTCCAAGGCTAGAAAGGAAGGAGCCATAAAAAGAACAAATATACCACCAAATATGGCACTTAAAAGGCTAATAATAATTATTAATAATAATCCTGGTCGCCTATTTTCATAATGAGAAAAGTGTCCCAATTTCTATCCCCCATTCCATCATCACTGTTCTTATCCAGTATCTAATTAACTATATTAACACTTCCATTTATAGAGCTTACCTTTTCTACCCAATTTTCATACCCATTATCTAAAAGCTCTGCATTAATTATTTCAGTTTTACCAAATGCCATTAGCCCTGCAGCAAGTAAAGCCGCTGCCCCTCTTGTATCATTGGCGGTTACCGTAGATCCTAGTAGCCTATCCACCCCAGTTATGACCGCCGTATTCCCCTCCACCTTTATCTTGGCACCAAGTCTTCGCAATTCACCAATATATTGAAATCTATTTTTATATACTTTTTCTGAAATTATACTTGTATTTGCTGCAGTAGTCAATGCAGCACTGATAATAGGCTGAAGGTCTGTTGGAAACCCAGGATATGGTGTGGCTTTAACAATTAATGACTGCAATCTTTGTGTGCTTTTGACTTGAACAGCACCGTCAACTTCATCTACTTCTGCTCCCGCCTCCCTTAGCTTGGCTGTAACTGGTTTAAGGTGTTTATTTACAACTCCAGATATGATAACATCACCTCTATTAGCAGCTGCCATTATCATAAAAGTCCCAGCTTCCATTCTGTCAGGCATAATGGAATATCTAACAGGCTTTAGCTGGGGAACACCTTTAATTTTAATTGTATCAGTACCTGCACCACTTATTTTAGCACCCATGGAAGTTAAAAAACTTGCCATATTTACTATTTCCGGATCTTTTGCTGCACCCTGGATTACTGTTACACCATTGCCCAGCACAGAATTTAGTATGAGGTTTTCAGTGGCACCAACACTAGGGAAGTCCAGGTATATTGCACTATCCTGGTTGGTGCGTCCATTGACAATAATTTGGCCATTTGATATATCTGCATGAATACCTTTTAGTTTAAAGCCTTTTAAATGAAGGTCAATGGGTCTTGGCCCAAGGTTGTCATTACCGGGTAATGAAATGGCACATTCCCCAAACCTGCCCACAAGGGGGCCTAATAGTAGAATAGATGCGTGTAATCTTTGGGTAAGCTTATAGTCTATTGTGGTAGAGTTCAGTTCTGAGCAGTCTATTGCCAGCTGGTTTATATCAATCCAGTCATACTTTGCTCCTATACTTCTTACCAATTCAAGCATCTCCTGTACATCATTTACCCTTGGCACATTGTCCAATACTACCTCCCCCTTTACAAGAAGAGAGGCAGCAATGATTGCAATGCTTGCATTTTTTGAACCGCTAACTTTTACACTGCCCTTTAAGATTTGCTCACCATTTACATAAACCCTTTTCATAAAATCACCCGCTAAACCCTCTATTTTTAATAAATATTCGAGGAATTCGCGGGTATTCCTGCAATAAAGTAAAAGTATGCATGGTTTTCTTTAGATGCAAGATTTAATGATGGTCTATGTGGATGTTATTAATTACTCTTAAAATCCCTGGCACTGAGGCCGCCAATACTTCTGCTGCCTTTTTGGAACCAGAAGTATATACCTCGCCACTTAAATATGCAGTTCCAGCCACAACAAATACCGAAATATTTTCGTTGTTAATGTGCGGCTGCTGTGCCAGGAGAATTCTTACCCTTTTTGTTAGACGGTTATCCTGGCCACCACTTTCTATGGCTTGAAGCTTATTTGTTATCCTCCTAACCCCTTTTACTGCAGAGGCAGCATCCTCTGCTAGTATGGCCTGATTAGCTTTATCAACTGTACCACTTAGAATCACCCTGCCATCTTTAACCTGAGTGCGAATATCCAGCAGGTCCAGACTTTCTTCAAGAGATATGGCTCTTTCAATTTCATTTACCAATGTAGCATCGTCTTTTTTATGCTCATCTTTTATTTTAAGTTTACTGATTATTTCTTTAACACCTAAAACCTTAGAGGCTATGATTATTGCCTTTCGTTCTTGATCTATGCTGTCTATATTACCCATGAGCAGGGCAATTCCTTTATGAACCTCTACAGTTAGTCTATCCAAGCCAGGCTTTTCAAAAAGTTTTTTGCTTATCATTTCTGCAACCTTATCATCACCAATCTCACCATCAGCAGATATAACTAGTTTATTTTCAACTTTTTTAACCCCGGGGATTCTTTTAACTACAGTTTCCACTTTATTTCTGTCATCCAGGACGTCAACCACTCCCCATATAGAAGCAATACCCTTGCGGACATTAACATTAATATCTGACATTCCATCCTTCATTAGGGCTGTCATTATAGCATCCTTAACCTGGGAGTCATTTAATTTCATAAACATAACCTCCCTGCTTTATAAGTTCTTTAATAAACAGGACTTATGCAGTTGATGGAAAATAACACCAAAGCATAATCCAAAAATATTTTCAAAATGCAACCAGATAATCCCAAAAACACTTGACAATTGCAAAATGTCCCCATAATCGAAATGGATGGTATTATTTACCATACCCTAACGATATGGGTGATGCAAATGAAAAAA